>CAYJME010000017.1:0-26459 GCA_964370795.1 uncultured candidatus Brocadiaceae bacterium | reverse complement strand
GATGAAGTATATATTGTGTATAGAAGAACGCAAGAGGAAATGCCTGCTCTGCCATGGGAAGTTGAAGAAGCTGAACACGAGGGGGTAAAATTTCATTTTTTGGCTGCCCCGGTCAGGGTTATAACCGAGAATGGAAAGGCAAAGGGTCTTGAATGTATTAAGATGAAGTTAGGCAAACCCGATAGCAGTGGAAGAAGAAGGCCTGAGCCAGTGCCTAATTCTGAATTTGTGATAGATGTAGATTGTATTATTAGCGCAATAAGTCAGGAACCGGATTTGAAATTTTTCGGTGATAACTTTGGACTGGGCGTTACTAAATGGGGCACTGTAGCGGTGGATGATAACCTCGTAACGAATAAGAAAGGTATTTTTGCTGGTGGTGACGTAACGTTAGGTCCAAGTACTATCATAGAATGTATTGCACAAGGACATCAAGCTGCCAAATCCATAGATCGGTATATTCAAGGTGTGGAGATTCAGGAACCCAGGAAGAAAGTGTGGGTTACTCTCATGGATAGTGATTTTAACCCGCGTGAAGAAAACTACGATTCCGTACCACGTCAAAAAATGGAATTGTTGCCGGCGGATAACAGGGAGGGTACATTTGACCTGGTGGAACTGGGTCTTACTGAAGAGCAAGCCAAAGAAGAGGCATTGCGATGTCTGAAATGTGATTTGAGTATAAATGTAGAAACAAATGAGTGTGTTCTTTGCGGTCGTTGTAGTATGGTTTGTCCGGTAGGCGCTTTGAAGCAAGTTGATGTTTCTGATGAAAGCAAGGAATATCGGCCGTTTGTTAGCAAAGATGGTATAGTAATAAAATATACCGATGTGTGTATTCGTTGCGGAAATTGCAAAGATTGTCCTGTGAGTGTAATATCTTTAAAGCGTGTGCTTTGGAAGCCGAACGAAGAAATCAATAGAATGTTAGGAGAAAGGGAGGAATAGGGGAGGTCGTTTATTATGGAGGGGGATTACAGTAAAAAAAGCAAAGTGGAGAGAGGGGTACATAAATGAGATTAATTCCGGATTTAATAAAGAAAATTACGGACAATGAAATTTGGAAGTCTGTATTTCGCCACGGTTACACGGATACCCCCAGGAATAGGGTTCTTCAGATTATTAGTAACGTATGGTTACACTTGCATCCTGCTAAAGTCAGGGAGCATGGAACGAAGATCCGTTTTACCTGGTGCATGGGAGGTATTACCTTTTTTATCTTCTTGTTTGAAACGATAACGGGTATCCTCCTTATGTTTTACTACACTCCTGATGTAAACAGGGCGTATGCAGATATTGTTGACTTGATGTATGTAGTACCATTTGGCAGATTATTGAGGAATACCCACCGATGGGGGGCTCACGCAATGGTGATTACGGTTAGTATACACATGTTGCGTGTATTTCTGACCGGCTCGTATAAACCACCAAGGCAGTTTAACTGGGTGCTTGGCGTAGTTCTATTAGTTCTTACTTTTTTGCTGAGCTTTACCGGCTATTTGTTGCCATGGGATCAGCTTGGTTATTGGGCTATCACCGTAGGTACAAACATGGCACGTGCAACGCCGTTGTTAGGTCATGAGGGTCCATTTGCCTATATTTTAGGGATGAGGGCTGATAATGATGTACGTTTCGCATTATTGGGTGGAACAATGATTGATGCCCCTGCGTTACTCAGGGCTTATGTTTGGCACTGTATAGGGATACCTGTAGTAGCCTCTGCATTGATGATGGTTCATTTCTGGAGAGTGCGCAAAGATGGGGGTATTTCGGGTCCGCTTTAATATTGTGTTGAATTTCGTTATGGTTAATTGTGGAGATTTCTGAGGAGTGGTTCCATGGAAGTTAGAGAAGAAAAGAAAGGGTCTATAGAAGTAAAAGACGATAAAGTTTTTACATGGCCCACCCTGGTTGCCAAAGAGTTTTTGGCCGCTATTTTAGTTACGGTAGGGTTGCTCTTTTACTCATACGCGGTAGATGCTCCATTACGGGAATTGTCGAATCCAGGGCAGGCCGAAAACCCGGCAAAGGCACCATGGTACTTTTTAGGTTTACAGGAAGCGTTAGTTTATTTTGATCCATGGTATGCCGGTGTTATTCTTCCAACCTTTATTGTTATTGGGTTAATTCTTATTCCTTATCTGGATAATAATCCGAAAGGCAATGGATATTATACCTTTAAGGAAAGAAAATTTGCGATGACTGTTTTTCTTTCCGGCTATGTGTTCTGGTATATTCTGATATATATTGGAACTGCGCTTCGCGGCCCCTTCTGGGCATTTTTCTGGCCATGGGAAAAATGGACGCATGATTTTCCCACGCCGCCCCCGTTGCATGACTTACCGTTACCCTTAGGGATTGCCCTTATGCTGGGATTTTACTTCTTTGGTTTAGTGATTCCAGCGATCGTTAAAAGAGACTTCTTTATGAAGTTGGGGTTCATTCGATATGTGCTGACGATGGGGCTTCTTTTGTCTATGATTGGTACGGTAATTAAGATGTTTTTCAGGCTGGCGTTAAATGTTAAATACATTATTGCAACGCCGTGGATAAATATCTGATTTTTATCAGATTGATTAATTAATGAATGATTCCAGAATGGGTGATTTATGAGATTTATGAATATTAACATCAGTATAAAAAAATTGATTTTCTTTGGTCTAAGCGCCTTGTTTTTCATAATCACTAGTTTATGGCTTCGTGATGAATTTAATCCGGAATGGAAAAAATACCAAAGGGAGTATTTCGAAGAGCAGGCGGTGAAAGTGGGGAATGCGTATCAGACAGCCACGTCAGTGAAGGAAAAAGAGTTTTTAGGAAAACGGCTCGCTTCTTTGAAACATCCTGTTTACGAGGTCAAACAGATTCTTTTAAAGGGTGATTCTACCTGGGCGAAGAGACAGAACGGTAATAAAGTTGATAGGTGTATGACCTGTCATATCGATGAAGAAAAGCTAAAGACGACTCATCCGAGTAGCAGAGATTTTCCGTTTGATATTTATGGCTGTTCGGTATGCCATGGAGGAAACGGTAGGGCATTGAGTGAAGAAATGGCGCACGAGGGTACATACTACCATAAGAGACAGATGCAGTTAAGAATGGTGAATGCTGAAGCGCTTTTTGATTTTTGGAGTGAACTTGCAACTTTAACTCCTGAAGAAAGTGACCCGAATTTAAGGTTAGAAATGGGTGATTTTAAGAAATACAGTCTTACGGGAGATAAAGCAATTTACGTAGGAAGTCAGAAATGCCTCAAGTGCCATACAGGGTTAACTTCCCCCCATGTTGAAAGGTGGCAGAGGATTAAGTTTAAAACGTTTGAACGTGTTAAAGAGGCTCCTGACTACATCGCTGGAAATGAAGAGTACAGGAAAAAATGTTTACCATGCCATACAACTGGCTATGATGAGACATCGGGAAAATACTCGGAAGCAGGGGTTACCTGTGAGGCATGTCATGGTGCGGGCGAAGTATTCGCCTATTTTATGGATATTGGAAAGGCACCGGAGGGCCAGAAATTAGCAAAGGTTGGAACATTTGGAACACCATACAACGTATGCGGTCCATGCCATCATACACGTAATCATGAGATGAGGCTCAAATTTTTCCAGGAAAGGGGTGCGTCTGATGAGTGGTTCTTCCCTCAACATACGGCTCCCTATAAAACGAGCGGTGAACAAAAAGACGAGGCTGCTTCGAAGCCGTTACCAAAGATTTACTAAGGTGAGTTTAAGTCAATTCTTAGAGTTAATTTACTAAATGTTTATTAACGTTTGTGGGTTTTAAGGGGAGGAGACATAAAATGAAGTTTTTGAGATTGGGTGCGATTTTGCTTGCCGCGCCCTTAATTTGGGGCTTGCAGACCGGGAGCGTTAAAGCTCAATCTGAAACAGAGCTCAAAGAAATGCAAAAAAAGGCTATGAGCTATTATGATGTTTTGTATCCTAATGATACGCTCAAGGACTGGTTTACCAATAATGTGGGCATGGAAAAGGGCGCAGGCCCGTGGCAGAATCTTTATAAACCTGTGCCATTGCAGATGTACTGGTTTCCGGTCAGGCATTATGTTAAACCGGATGGGATATATTATGATCAGTTGCTGGAAAAGTACAAACCAACCGACTGCATTAAGTGCCATGAAGAGGTTACACCTGGATTTGTAAGGGATTGGGAGGAGTCAACCCATGCAAAACCAAGGAAAAATCCTCGTTTCGCTGAAAAAACACAGCAAATTGAAAAACTTATTGGCAGGGAGCTGAAAGAGGTAACGTGTAGTGACTGCCATGGTAAAGACCATAAAGAATTACGTATGCCCACTCCCCAGGTCTGTGGTGAGTGCCACCCACAGCAGACTACGGAATTTATGAGTGAGTCTGAACGTGGTCGTCCAAACCACATTGATGGTTTGGCTGCGAATGTGATCCCACCATGGTATCCAGAGATGGCGAGAAGAGGAACACCGGCAGCACAGTTTGGTTGCGACCTTTGTCATGCTACCGATAGATGTAATATATGCCACACAAGGCATAAATTTGCAGCAGCCGAAGGGCGAAGGCCGGAAGCATGTATGAGTTGCCATATGGGCTTTGATCATCCAGACGCAGAAAGCTATGGTGAATCGAAGATGGGTTATATTTACCACATGGAAGGTGAACACTGGGACTGGGAGAAACCGCTCGCAGAGGTTGTGCCAGGTAAGGATTATAGAACGCCTACATGTCAGTTCTGTCACTTTGATCAGGGAAATGGTAAATTTGCCCATAATCCTGTAACAAAGGGTGTATGGAGAATGGGAACTGTACCGCCGAAGGGTGTAGATTACAAGTCATCGCTTAAGAATTATCCTTATGGCATTAACTTACCGCCAATGAATTACACCCTTGATGTGTATTCTCCTGAAAATAAAAAGAGGTCGGAGCAGTGGGCGGCAGTTTGCAGTAAATGTCACAGTCCGAGATTTGCCAGGTTGTATCGTCAAAACCTGGATGATTTCATGTTTGAAATGTGGAATCTTCAAGACAGGGCACAGTTAATTTTGGATGACCTTGCGGCAAAAGACGAGTTTGATGTCCCTATCAAGAAGAGGGATATTTTTCCTCTCGGCGATGTGCTTGCCGATGCATTAGGACCGGGTTTATTGGGAGATGCCGTTTACAAAGCCTTTAAAACAACTGGAGGAAAAGTACCGGTAATTGGTCCAATTCTCGGTTTGTATGGTTTATTTATGACAGGAAAGAATAATCCTTCAGAGATTGAACTTACCTATGCTAATATGTGGTTTGGTGACAAAGCGCACGCTTATAAAGGCGCTGCCCACGGTCAGCAGGATATTATGTGGTGGTACGGTTCTGCTAAGGTATATCAAGGCATCAATAATTTGGAAAGCCAGGCTATAGCACTCAAGAGAGGTAAGAAGGTTGATGAGATGCTTGCTGCAAAGGAGAGAAAAGGTGTTGCGGGTATGGTTGGTAGTATCATAGGAGTTGTTGCTGTTCTCATGTTTGGCGCTGCTGTTTGGAAGAAGAAGCGCGATGCACGTTGTCGTGAATAGTTGATACGTTTGTATAAGTAGTTTTATTTCAAAAAAAGGCATCTAATGTTTATTAGATGCCTTTTTTTTATTTTGAGTTCAGTGTTATGGATTTCACTCAAATTGATATTCACCCGGTGTATCTGCGTTTTTCTGACGTATCGGTAACCATTGCCTCTGATTCCAGAGAATTTCTCGATAATTTTGCCCGTATTTATCGCAGATTTTTACGCCGTGAACCATGCCCATCGCCGGACACGCACCTGGATTTTTTTGTTGGGTTCAACGCCGGTAATCCGTGGGGTATGCCGGTAATCGTCTGTAACCAGGAGGTCTATCCTGTCCATGACATCAGATTACTGGATGGATATGCTTATGAAAGGATTATCAGCGCCGTCTTTACCACCATACGAAGCCACTTCCTGATCCATGCCGGGGTTGTTTCTTATAACAATCAGGCGTTGCTCGTCATTGCGGATGCATACCATGGTAAGACTACCCTGTGCTGGAACTCGTCAGACGGGGATTCAGGTTCCTTTCTGACGAGGCGGCTGCTATTGACAGACTTGACCATAAGGTGTATCCATATCCCCGTAGCCTTATGGTACGTAGTGGCACTTTTGAACTCACGGGTATTTCACGGGATACAAGCAGCGCCCCCACATGGTTTGAAAAAACCGTCGTGGATATTGAGGAAATCGTTCCCCTGAGTCTGGGCGACCCGACATCAATTCACCACATCGTCTTTCTGCATAATTCCGCGAGCGGAGATGTTCATGTATACCAACGCATACGCATACAAATTACCTGCGATGGCGCTCAGACAAAGAATACGGTGGATACTCCATTGCAAAGTCCTGCATTTGAAGAACTCTTACAACGTACCTTAGTGAACTACCCGTCATTAAATCGCCCTTCTGTTTCAGGAAAGACGCATCCGCAAGAAATCCCCCTAACAAAGGGGGACTCAGGGGGTTGTCCTTCCCCCAAAATCCACCAAAAAATAATGAAAATTTCCTCGCAATCAAGATCGGGGTAAAAGAGGATGGCGTGTATAAAATTACCCACGACGACCTTGCACATGCAGGGCTCAAGGTGGACGTCACGGATCCCCGTGCCATAAAAATGTTCAACCTCGGCAAGGAAGTCCCTATTTCCGTGATTGACGAAGATGACGGTGTATTCGACGCATCGGATTACATCATTTTTTACGGCATTGCCAATAAAGACGTCTATACCAGTCAAAATATATACTGGTTGAAGGCAGGAAAGACACAGGGGAAACGCATGGGGAGTAAAAACGGTGACATTTCAGGAACTCCCCCCATTCCGGAATATTTTCCTGATACGATGCATGTTGAACTGGACAGCTATTATTGGCAGACGATCCCTTTTGGCGCGGGTCATGACCATTGGTTCTGGGGTGAAAGTTACACCATGAAAGAGGCAAGGGACTACCCTGTAGCACTGAATAACCTGGCTAATGTCCCTGGAACTGCCACAATACAGGTGAGAATGAAGGGGCGTACTAATGATACGCAGATAAATCCCGACCACCATACCAGGATTTATTTGAACGGCGCCCAGATAGACGATCAACGATGGGATGGCCAGGCCATATTTGACCATAGAGTAAACATACCTCATGCCTCTCTGGAAGAAGGCACGAACACCGTACGTGTGGAATCCGTTGGTGATACGTCCGCCGCGGCTGATCTGGTATTGCTGAATTGGATAGAGGTCGGCTATTTTGATACCTACCAGGCGGAGGATGATAGTCTCTTGTTCAAAGCGCCAAAATCAGGCGTTTTCCGGTTTGAAGTTCAAAAATTCACGAGCAATGATATAGAGGTCTTTGACATTACCGATCCGGCTCATCCGCTTCGTATAATCAACACAACCGTTAAAAAGAAGAAAGGCCTTTATACGCTCCTTTTTAAGGACAAGGCAAAGGCAAAGACCCGTTATCTGGCGTTAACGCCCAATCGCCACAAAAAACCTGAAACCATCGTGACTGACCAGCCTTCTGACTGGAAGTCGCCGAACAGAGGCGCAGACTACGTCATTATAACCCATGACGCCTTTTATAATGGCGCTCAAAAGCTGGCGCGGTACCGGAAATCGAAGGGGCTGAGGACCGTTGTGGTAAAGGTCTGTGATATTTATGATGAGTTTAATTATGGTATCTTTCATCCAAAGGCCATCCGTGACTTCTTGTCGTATGCTTATCAAAACTGGATTCAACCCGCCCCTACGTATGTGGTATTGTTGGGCGACGGATGTCAGGATTATAAGGACAATTATCACACCGGTTCGATCAATTACGTGCCGTCTCAGATTATCGGGACGGAAATACTGGGGGAGACGCCGACCGACAACTGGTTTGTGTGCGTAAGCGGCGATGATATTTTGCCTGATATGTTTGTCGGGAGATTGAGCACACAATCGGCGTCTCAGGCATACGACATAGTCAACAAGATCGTTGCGTATGATCGGAAACCGCCGGAGGGCGACAGGACTCAGCATGTCCTGCTTGTTGCGGACGATGACGACGCGGTTTTTACCGATACATGCGAGGTGATTGCAGGTCTTTTTCCCGATGATTTTACCTTTGACCGGGTTTATGTTGCCAACTATACATCAGGATTACCCGTGGATGACATCATACAATCGGTAAATAACGGCGATTACTTCATCAATTATGCAGGGCACGGGGCGGTAGACCGGTGGGGCTTATGGAACAACAAGCCTAGCTTTGGCGTTGGCGATCTTCCATCGTTAAACAATGCCCATAAGTTAGCGGTAGTAACGGTGGCAGACTGCCTCAATGGATTTTTCCCGGGATTTCAAACCAGATTTTCCCTTGCGGAGGGATTCCAAAGGCTTCCGAAGAAAGGTGCCATCGCCGTGTGGGCGCCCACGGGACTAAGCTTTCCCATATATCATCAGATATTGATGCGTGAATTTTATAAGCGCATAATACAGAACAAAAAAACGGAATTGGGCGTGACAACGACTGCAGCAAAGCTGAGCATGTATCCTCTGGATAATTATTGGGATGAACTCATTGAAACATATATACTCTTTGGCGACCCGGCTACGCGGGAGGATATTTCAAGTATCGAATAAAGAACGAGGACGTTGACCTGTCAGGTGCAAAGACCATGCACGGGCCGGTGAGGTTGAAGGTGAAGAAGTAACGATGGACGAGGGAAGAAGGACGAGGGACATCTGTCTGCGGGCAACGCACAGGCAGGCGAAGCCACAAAGAGGATCGTTTGTAGTGGCGACTTTAGTCGCTTCCTTGATGTTAAGGAATTTCAAGATTTTTGGTAGGAGCCAACTCCAGTTGACGACCGGGTATATGCACGCCGTTGTAAGTTTTGTCGTGCGCCTTCAGCCAAACGATTGCCCATCGCCGTCAGGAGACGGCTCCTACCAGTTGGCGCTACAAACGGGAGAAAGGGAGGAATGGTTTGAAGATGATGAAAACGATAATAAGGGTGATGTGTATTGTTGGGATGTGTTTGGTATCACAAGTGACGTCATACGCAGCGGATGGCGACCTGGATACGACCTTTGATACGGACGGCAAGGTTACCACAGACTTTGGCAGTACGGATAATGGCTATGCCGTTGCGATGCAATCAAGTGGTAAGATTGTGGTCGCAGGATATACCTATAATGGAACAAACTATGACTTTGTCATGTAGCGGTACAACACCAATGGATCGCTGGATACGACCTTTGATACGGACGGCAAGGTTATCACAAACTTTGACAATTGGGATTCTGGCTACGCCGTTGCGATTCAGTCAGATGGCAAGATCGTGGTCGCAGGATATACCAATTATGGAACAAACTATGACTTTGCCATGGCGCGGTATCAGTCGAGCAATCCCACTGCGGTGGAACTAGTATCCTTTACAGGTAAGGCAAATAACGATAGTACAGTAACCCTGACCTGGGAGACGGCGGCAGAGATAGACAACGCCGGGTTTAACGTCTACCGCGCACGGGGCAAGAAGGGGAAATACCGCAAGCTCAATGATGCACAGATACAAGCAAAGGGCAGCCCGCAGGAGGGCGCTGTGTATGAATTATACGGATACCCCGAAACGGACGGGCATTTATTACTATAAACTCGAGGACGTGGATTTGTCAGGGGCAAAGACTATGCACGGGCCGGTGAGGGTGAAGGTGAGGAAGTGGCGAGGGACGACAGATGACAGACGATAGACGAAGGACGAGAGATGAGGGACGAGGGACATCTGGCTGCGGGCAACGCACAGGCAGGCGCAACCATGAAGAGGATTTTTAAAAGAGAATATCGAATAAAGAACAAGGAATAATGCATGTCGAAGGAATAAAAATCTCCCGCGGAATATACGAAAGAACACGAAAATTATTTTCGCGCCTTTTGTGTGTTTTGTGGGCTGTCATAATTCAAAATTCCTTGTTCGATATTCGTAATTCGATTTTTAGGTATTTCTTTGTGTCTCTGAGTGAATATTTTTTTATCTGTCCTAAAATCTTTCTGAAATGCTCTCCAGTAAATGTTTTCCATGAGTTACCGCTACGATGAGAATTCGAGTGGGTTCGACCCGGTATACCACGCGGTAATTATAAATGAACAATTCTCTTATCCGTTCGTCCCCGATTTCTGGCACAATGCGGCCAATCAATGAAAATTCATGTATATGACGGGAAACTGCAAGGATTTCTGTGACAACGGACTGTGCATAAAATTCGGAATCCCGCGCAATATATTCGGCAATTGATTCAGTGTCTTCTGTAGCCTCTGGCGACCACCTTACTTCGATGTCCATTTATTGAGCTTTCTTTCAACCTCGTCCTGGCTTAGCGTTCTTTCCTTTTCAGCACGCTCGATTCCTCTTCGGATTTTCTCGACCACATAGAGGTGGTACTGGATGTCCTCCAATGAGCAATTATCGGGAAGTTTATCCAGGAGATGCTTTACCTCTTCTTTCGCTGTACTCATGGTTAGTTGCCTCCTTCATAAAATAGGATATAGAGTTATGTCTTAAGTGTTGATATTATTTATTTTACTATTATAACGGCTTCTTGATTTTCTTTCACTTTAAAATTTTCAGGGAATCATTTTGGCAGTGAACTATTACAAAGGCATTTTAATGTTGAAATGCGCCCTTGGAAAGGATAAATCGTAATTGGCGCAGAAACATTCAAAATGGTAGAATAAAACAGCGCTTCGTTATGGATAATAGCTATGCAGGACTACTAAAGTCGTCACTACGAACCTGATAAATGTATGGGAATTTCAAGATTTTTGGTAGGAGCCAACTCCTGTTGGCGACCGGGTATATGCACGCCGTTGTGAGTTTTGTCGTGCGCGTTCAGTCGAACGATTGTCCATCGCCGTCGGGAGACGGCTCCTACCGCAGGACTATTAAAACTTAAACAAAGAGGATTATGTATGGAAAAAAGTAAATTACCGCAGTATGAAACGCCTGTGATAACCACGTACATCGATGATGAGTTGCTGAATATCCTCGGACCGGCCGCCTTTGCGAGCGCTAGACCTGTTCGACCAGAGGACATGGAATAGTGAGTGAATATGAGTAATGAAATGCGTTACGTTCAGAAACAAGGTATTACCATCCAACAGCTTGGCGATGAATTAATACTCTACGATACACAGAACAAGACGACCCATGTGCTGAATCCAACGGCAAGGTTAATATGGGAACTGTGTGACGGGAAGCAGACGATGAAGGATATGGAGCGTACAGTGCGTGCGCATTTCTCTGTTTCCATCGGGCATGACCTCGCTCGTGATATTCAGCAAACCGTGAAAGGTTTGAGGGAAAAAGGGCTTTTAGGGGAAATATGAATAACATAAAACCGGAAATGCAGATGCGCATTGTCGAATCAATGCTGGAAATATGGCAACGGGAGGGAAAACAACACCTTATTCCTGTACAAGGGTGTAGCATGTTTCCGCTTGTCCGGGATGGCGACGAAGTATTGATAACGCATGGTTATGATATGGTGCGTCCGGGCGATATTGTCGTGTTTCGACAGACGGGCAAATTATTTGCCCACAGGGTGATCAGGATATATAATGCTGATGGCAAGGTTGTATTCCTTACCAAAGGTGATAATAGTGTTGTATATGATCCACTGATCGGTTCAAGAGACGTTATCGGACGTGCGGTAGCAATTAAGCGTGGAGACAAACAAGTTTCCTGCATTACCCTTCTCTGGCGGTTAACAAGCCGTGTGATTGTCGCCTCTACCTTATGGATGTTGATTTACTCGTCAAAAAGAACGACATAGAACGGGCATTAGCAGCGTTGTATAAGCTGGGGTACGGCTTTGGAAGTGAAACCTGCAGGGAGATGGCAACGCTGGATTGGTTTAAAACTCATTGCCATCATGTACCTTTTCTCGATAATCCGCAAAAGATAAGAAAATTAGAAATACACTGGACGCTTATAAGTTCCCACTACCTGTTTACCATCAGCCCCGATGAGCTCTGGGAGAGGGCAAAGAAGGTGAGTATGTGCGGAAAGGAACCGTGGGTACTCAGCGCAGAAGACTGTATATTGCATCTTGTTTTGCACGCCTGTGTGCATAATATGGGTGTGGGGATCAGGACATTGTGTGATATTGCGGCTATTCTGAACCAATCAGGTCATCGGATTAATTGGGAAGGTCTTTCAATGAGCGCCTCGAAGTGCGGAGCGAAAAATCCCCTGTATATCACGCTCCGCTTGTCTCAGGACATTTTAGGGGTGCGAGTACCACATACGGTTCTCCATGATTTGCAATCAGCGCAGTTTTATGAAAACCTGCTCACGACGGCAAAGCAGTGTGTGTTGTTGCATAAAACCAATGAGATGAACCTGAATTTAGCAACAAAATTTCACCCCAAAAATAGTATGTGGGGAAATATATCACTTGCCTTGCGGAGTCTTTTTCTTCCCCCGGAAATACTGGCAAATCTGTATTCATTGCCGGCAACCTCAAGGCGTGTGTATTTCTTTTACGTCATTCGCCTTGTATCCCTGATTTATCATAACGGTTCATTTTATATGCGGGTGTTCTTGTCTCTCGTGAGCCGTAAAAGAAGACATGCTTTGCATAATAATCTGGCATTATGGCTGATGGCCGGATGTAGAAAGTAAGCAAGGCGGGATAGTTTAATGTTCAGCAATACTATTGAGGATATCTATTCCCCGTTTAATGGTCTCTTCGCTTGCAGCATAGGAAATTCGGAAATGGGTATGGCGTTCGGAAAAGACACTACCTGGAATAATGAGTAGGTTTTTTTGAATGGCGGCGGTTACAAATTCCTCATCAGTACCCCAGGGTACCTGAGGAAAGAGATAAAATGCCCCACCGGGCTTTACAATATGGTATTTGTCTTTCAACCCTTCGTACATCGTATCCCTTTTTTTCATATAGCTAGCAATGTTTTTGCTGAGGTCAGTTTTTAATGATTTAGAAACGGCATACTGGGCGAAGGAAGGCGCACAAACGAAGGTGTATTGTTGTAATTTGATCATCTCATTAATAATGCTGACAGGGCCGGCAGCATAGCCCATTCTCCACCCCGTCATGGCAAATGATTTCGAAAAACCATCTAATATTAAGGTCTTTTCATAATAGTGTCCGATGCTTGTAAACGTATGACCGTAATCATAATCATGGTAGATCTCATCTGAAATAACGAGGAGATTGTGCCTTTTTGCCAGTTCTGCGATCTCTTTTAATTCCTGTGCAGAACACATAGCCCCTGTTGGGTTTGCGGGGCTATTTATGATAAGCATCTTGGTTTTTTTTGTAATATGAGGTTGAATATGCGCAGCCGTTAGTTTAAAGTCTGGATATGTATCTACCAAAATAGGTTTTCCACCGCAAAAATTCGTGAGATGCTTATAACTCACGAATGAAGGATCCGGAATCAGTACCTCATCTTCCGGATTGACCAATACCATGAAGGCTAGGGTTAATGCCCCCGAAACGCCGGAAGTGATGATAATTCCTTCAGCGTTTACACCACGTCCGCTTTGGAGTTGTCTGAGTAATGTTTCTCTTAGTTCAGGTATACCCTGCGTTACGGTGTATTTGTTTTTGCCTTCATAAATAGCCTGAACAGCTTCTTTTTTAACCTCCTCAGGAACGTCAAAATCCGGCTGACCAATGCTCAGGTTCACCGGATTCTGCATTTTTTGGGCTAAATCGAAGACCTTCCTGATTCCCGAGGAGTCGAGTTGCGACATCCTGTGGGCAATCATTATTTCTTAGCCTTAGCCTTTTCCTTACCTGCTGCTGGCCCCGTCCCGCCTGCTGTTGGCGCGGATGTTGCTGCGGCTGCTTCTGTCTTGGCAACCTTCTTCTCTGACTTGCCTTTTCGTTTTACCTTAGCAGCTTTTACTTTAGGAATACCAAAGACAGACATCGTTGGTTTCCACTTGCCCTCTTCCTTCAATATTTTAATACGCTCTGTCCTTGTAAATACATTTCTTGGTCTTGCCAATTTACCTTTGGTTCTTAAACTTTTGTTAATACTCATGGTTTCTCCTCATTGTTAAACGTATGTACATAACCTGTAAAGACAAGGGATTACCTTGCCTCGCCAATTTAAAAATTATATAATTTTATTATCTCATGCGAATGGGATAACATCCGCCGAACTGTTTTTTGTTTTCATACTTGAATTCGGCGAGCGCCTTTTGCGTATTGATTAAATCGGCACTATCATTTGAATCAAACTCGCCCATGCAAATAAATAATTCCTTACCAGTATTTACAACAAATGCTGCTTGACTTAAACCGTTCTGGAGTATTTTAGCAAGTTCTTTGGCCTTCTCCATATTCTCCTTGGTATTCCGGTAAGAAACCACTCGCAATGTCCATTTGTCTTTAATGGTATCTTTGGTAACTGCTTTAGGTTGTTCCGGTTGTTTTTCAACTGGTTTTTCAATCTTTGGCTGGACCGGTTTGACAACAACCTTTTGTGGTGTTTCTCCCCCCTTCTGTGTGAAGGTGTTTTTTTTCGATTCCCGTGATTCTATAGATTCTAACCACGCTTCATCATGACTCAGGATGCCTTTATTGTACCCAATTTTATGTCCCATAAAAAAGCATGCAACCGATAGAAATGTTACAGCTATAGCGCCAATAATGAGCGTTTCCTTTCTCACTATTACATCGCCTTTGTGGTGTGTTTGCGCTGCTCTTGTTGTGCCAGAAAATGGTTTTCCGGTTACCGGTGTTTCTGCTTTCTCTTTAGAATGAGATTCGCTGGTACTTGTTTTTTTTATCCAATCCAGCGGGTCTCCCGCTATTTTGGGTTTCGCAACCTGCTTTTCCTCTGTAATGGGTAGTTGTGTTATTGCACCTAAAGGTTCAGAACGTGGTACAATTTCCTCATTTTGGACGATGTCGGCCTTTTTTGGTTGAGTTTTAAGAATCTCAAAAAACTCCCTGGATTCATTTCCTTTAGTCATAAATTCTACTCCATTAGCTGCAGGATACCTTGAATTTTCGCAAAATTGCCGCAATTTCATCAGGAATCCTAATTTTATTAAATTTATAATAAATGCATTATAAAGTCAAGTGATTTATAAGTTTAAAACAGAATACATTGACTGTCACATAAAATGTGATATACTGTGTCAATTTAGCAGTATTTTAATTGCATCATGAGTTTGAAGTTAGATGCCCTTTAATAACCTGGACTATGACAGCAACTATCCAAAAAAAAATTGAACAACTCCGCGATACGATACGATACCATGATCGAAAGTATTATGGAGAAGATAATCCAGAGATTACAGACTATGCGTATGATAAACTCGTAAAAGAATTACAGCGTCTCGAACAGCTCTATCCTGAATTCATTACCCCGGATTCCCCAACTCAACGCGTCGGCGGTGAACCACTCACTCAATTCCCTACGGTTGAACACAGGATTCCTATGTTAAGCATTGATAATACATATTCAGATGAGGAATTGAAGGATTTTGACCAACGTATAAAACGCATGGCGGGAATCGGGGGACATCAGGATATTGAATACGTTGTTGAGTTGAAGATCGATGGTGTGGCAATTACCCTCTGGTACGAACAGGGTATCTTTGTGAAAGGGGCTACCAGAGGTGACGGTTTTAAGGGAGACGATGTTACTGCTAATCTCAAAACAATACGTCAAATTCCCTTAAAACTGGAGACGATGGACGGGAAACAAAAAATCCCGGCTGTCATTGAAATACGAGGTGAGATTTATTTGCCGGTGAAAGAATTTCAAAGGCTCAACGAAGAAAGGGAAGAAACGGGCCAACCACAGTTTGCCAATCCCAGGAATGCCGCTGCAGGTTCACTGAAACTCCTCGACCCGCGTAGTACAGCCCGAAGGCATTTACGTATTTTTGCCTATGCACTTGGATATTATGAAGGACTGGAACCTCAGACGCATATACAGTGCCTGGAACTTATTTTTGGATTTGGACTGCCGGTAAATTCCCATACAAAATTATGCAAAAATATTGATGAAGTTATCCACTATTGCAATGAATGGAATAACCGCCGCAGGGAACTGGAATATATGGTGGATGGAATGGTAATAAAGGTGAATTCTCTCCTTCTCCATGAACAACTGGGTTCTACCAGCAAGGCGCCACGCTGGGTAGTTTCTTATAAATTTCAACCCGAACAGGCCGTGACACAAATTGAGGAGATTGTTGTTCAAGTTGGCAAAACCGGAACGCTGACACCCGTGGCCAATCTCATGCCGGTACCTCTTGCAGGGACAACCGTTAGCCGTGCCACGCTCCATAATTTCGACGAAATCAGGCGGAAGGATATCCGGGTTGGCGATTATGTGCTGGTTCAAAAGGCAGGCGAGATTATTCCCCAAGTTGTGCATGTCTTGAAAGAAAAACGTACCGGATGTGAAATACCTTTTGATGAACCAGCGACATGTCCTGCATGTAAAGAGCGGGTAAGCAGGGGCGACCAGGAAGTTTATCTGCGTTGCCATAATCCGTTCTGTCTTGCCCAGGCAAAGCGGCGTATTCAGTACTTTTCAAGCAGAGACGCCATGGATATAGAGGGACTCGGCCCTGCTCTAGTGGAGCAATTGGTTGACAAGGGGCTGGTAAAAGATTATGCTGACCTTTTTTACATCAGGAAAGACGATCTGGTAAATCTTGAACGTGTGGGAGAAAAATCATCGTCAAATTTGATAAAGGCCATTGATGCGAGCAAGAATCGTGATTTAGACCGTCTGATATGTGCCCTTGGTATACACAATGTTGGTTCTCATACCGCAGAAGTGCTTGCGGGGCATTTTGATTCCCTCGAAACACTTGCAGATGAGACCCAGGATGAGTTGGAAACCATTCATGAAATTGGGCCAGTTGTTGCCAGGAGTATTGTGGATTTTTTTCGGAACAAGCATACCGGGACGATTATCGGGAAACTTAAGGCTGCCGGGGTAAATACGAAGAAGATATCAGCCGCAAAGTCTGTAAAGAATCCAAAAATCTCTGGAAAGTCATTTGTTATTACCGGCACACTACAGAAATATTCAAGGAAAGAAATGGAGACCCTTATTAAAAACCTTGGCGGTCGTGTAGCATCGAGTGTGAGTAAAAAGACAGATTACCTTGTTGCAGGTGAGGAACCAGGGGGTAAGCTCAATAAGGCCAGGGAGTATAATATCCAGATTCTTGATGAAGAAGGGTTTGAAAAAATAAAATGAATTATGGAAAAGAAATCGTATATTCAAAAAGTAATAGAAGAACTCAATTTATGAAACTCTTGATTCAAAGGAATAAACAATGGAAACCATCATAAAAAACGCCCTAAAATCGGCAAAGGCGGATTATGCTGAAATACGCATACAGGAAGGCGTCAGCACAGGTATTGCATACGTTGGAAAAGAGCTCGAAAGTATCGGTGAAAACAACGCCTTTGGCGGGTGTGTGAGGGCTCTGGTTAAAGGGGGATGGGGGTTTGTTGCCTTTAACGATATCGAAAACCTTCCAAGGTATGTGGAAATGGCCTGCGAACAGGCGCGGTTTGTTGGAACACAACAAAGTCAGTTGTCCCCGATTCCAAAAGTTACCGACTATGTAAAGACGAAGGTAGACATCGACCCTGCTGACATTTCTTTAACAGACAAGCAGGCAATCTGTTATAAATATAACAACATGATTCTCCTTTCAAGAAATATTCAAACGTCGAATGTCCGTTACGTAGACTCTCACGGAAAGGTATATTTTGCTAATACAGACGGAAGTTTTATTGTGCAGGAGACTATCTTTTGTGGTATTTCACTTATGGCAATGGCAAGGGACGGTATGAATGTGCAACAGTCATATCAATCTGTGGGTGATCTTCGGGGCTTTAGTAATGTCCAGAATCTTGAAGGGAAGTGCGAGGAAGTGGTCAAACGTGCGGTTGACCTGCTTTCCGCAAAACCGGTTGCGGGTGGCAAGTATACCGTCATTATAGATCCAAAACTCTGCGGTGTTTTTGTCCATGAGGCATTTGGACACTTGAGCGAGGCGGATTTTATTTATGAAAATGCGCAATTACGTGAAATTATGGTTATGGGTAAACGATTTGGAATTGACGCCCTTTCTATTGTGGATGACGGTTCCATGGCAGGCGAGGCTGGATATAACAAATATGACAATGAAGGCACCCCAACCCAGAAAACCCATCTCATTAAAGATGGCATTTTAACCAATCGTCTCCATTCAAGAGAAACGGCAGCAAAGATGAATGAAAAACCCACCGGTAATGCGCGTGCGATTAGTTATGCCCACAGCCCCATTGTGCGTATGACGAACACCTATATGGAGCAGCGTGATTATCCCTTCGAAAAAATGCTTTCAGAAGTCGATAATGGAATTTATGCCATTGGCGCCATGGGCGGGCAGACAAATATGGAGATGTTTACCTTTAGCGCAGAAGAAGCATACATGATCAGAAATGGCAAAATACAGGAAATGGTGCGGGATGTTGTTCTTACGGGCAATGTGTTTGAGACGCTTATGAACATTGACGCTATCGGGAATGACCTGAAAATTCATGGTGGACTTGGGGGATGCGGCAAAGGTGGACAATCGCCTCTGCGTGTCAGCGATGGCGGTCCCCATGTTCGTATACAGAACGTCGTTATTGGTGGACGATAATGGATATTTTAGAACTTCTTTCATTCGCTAAAAAGGAAGGCGCTTCGGATATTCATCTGAGTTCAGGAGAACCGCCCACAATACGTATCCATGGAGATATAAGAAAGATTGATTCGCCTCCCTTGAATAGAGAAGACGTACATAAAGTGCTCTATGATATTCTCCGAGACCACCAGAGGAAGGTTTACGAGGAGCAACACGAATTGGATTTTGCGATAGCATGGGCCAATATCGGACGGTTCAGGGTAAATGCCTTTATGCAAAACAGGGGAGAATCCATTGTATTCAGAACGATACCGACTGACATCCCAACATTGGAGCAACTCGGTATGCCAAAGATTTTGGGTGATCTAACGGAGAAAGACAAGGGGCTTGTTCTTGTAACAGGACCAACGGGATGTGGCAAATCTACCACCCTGGCTGCTATGATAGACCTTATAAACCGCAGGGATAAATGCCATATCATTACCATTGAGGACCCTATTGAATTTGTCCACGAATCAAAGAACTCTCTCATCAACCAGAGAGAGTTAGGAGTACATACCCATAGTTTTGCAAATGCCTTGAGGTCTGCATTGCGTGAAGACCCCGATGTCATCCTCGTGGGTGAAATGAGAGACCTGGAAACTATTTCCCTTGCGCTTACGGCTGCCGAGACAGGCCATCTGGTTTTCGGCACGCTACATACATCCAGCGCACCAAAAACCGTGACCAGGATTGTTGATGTGTTTCCACCGGAACAACAGGAACAGGTACGAACCATGTTCTCTGAATCTTTACAGGCTGTTCTTACCCAGCAACTTTTGAAACGAAAAGACGGGAAAGGGCGTGTTGCGGCGTTGGAAATTATGGTTGGCACAGCTGCGGTACGAAATCTGATCAGGGAAAACAAGATAGCTCAAATTCTATCGTCATTACAGACCGGACGTCAATATGGTATGCAAACTATGGATCAGGCCCTCGTCGAGCTTTACCAGAAAGAACAGGTTGCCAGGGAATTTATTGAGAAACTGGTAAGTAACCCGGCGGCGCTGAGTGGTATTAAGTGACGAACTTTTAGGGCAAAAGAGCAAAATGCCTGAAGCAGAAAAATATGTTGACAGGGAGACTAAAAATTTTAAAGGGTTTAAACCAAAAGAGTGGTAAACGATACTTACGTATCTTATTGGCTGGATAACGGGTTCAGTTATTATGATGAAAATTGAAGAACTTTTAGGGGAAATGGTACGTATCGATGCCTCGGATATCTATATTACCGTAGACCTTCCGCCTATGTACCGTAAAGAGGGTATTAATACCCCCATGGGTACAAATAAGCTCACGGGTGAAGATACCCGTATCCTGGCTGAAAGTATCATGAGTGAAAAACAGAAAAGGGATTTTTATGAAAAAATGGAAATGAACCTGGCCCTTTTTTATCCAGAACTTGGACGATTCCGGGTAAACATCTTCTTCCAGCAGAAAAATATTGGTGTAGTCATACGTCAGATTAAAATTAATATAAAAACGATTGATGAATTGCAGCTTCCACAAATACTTAAAGATATTTCCATGACAAAGAGAGGATTCGTGTTGGTCGTAGGCGCTACAGGGTCAGGAAAATCAACCACCCTTGCTGCAATGATTGATCATAGAAACAGCAACAGTTCAGGACATATTATCAGTGTGGAAGACCCCATTGAATTTGTGCATCAGCATAAGAAATCTGTGATTACTCAGAGGGAGGTTGGTATTGACACCCTGTCATTTGGAGACGCCTTGAAAAACACCTTACGTCAGGCGCCTGATGTTATCCTTATTGGCGAAATCCGCGATACGGAAACCATGGAATCGGCCATTACCTTTGCAGAAACAGGGCACCTTTGTTTGGGAACCCTCCATTCTAATAATGCCAATCAGGCCATTGAACGAATTATAAACTTTTTTCCGGCAGAACGTCATGAACAAATATACCTGTTACTTTCACTCAATATGCGCGCTATTATCTCGCAAAGATTAGTGCCAGCTAAAGATGGGCGGAGGGTGGCTGTTTTTGAAATAATGCTTGATACGGCAAGGGTGAAAGACCTTATCCTCAAGAAAGAGATTGGGAATTTAAGGGGAGTTATCGCAAGCGGGGAGCATGAGGGAATGATGGTCTTTGATCAGTCGTTATTCAATACTTACAAACAGGGGATAATCAGTTATGAAAATTGTCTTGCATACGCAGATTGTCCGAACGACTTGCGTATACGCATTAAGACTGAACGAATCGAAGAGGCGAAAGAGGGTAAAACGGAGCGTTTTAAATTAAAAATATAAAACATTAAGTTTTAAGGTGAACGATGATGCTGAAACGAAAAAAAACAGGAGATGTCCTGATCGAGACCGGGGTAATCGATCAGAATCAACCTGAACAGGCCGTTGTCTTTTAGAAAAACAAGAATAAACGTCTTGGAAAGATACTGGTAGAATTAGGTTTTTGTACGGAAAAACAAACAGCGGAGGCGTTATCAAAGGCGCTGGTTGAAGAAGTGCTTTCGAAAATACCAATAAGATATTGGGAAAAAGACACTGGTGAAATGAATACGTTGCCAATAGAAGAACAATGAATTTTCCATTAATTACAAAGAAAAGAGGTTTAAACTGGAATGAACAAGATAGAAGAAAAAGTACTGGAACTGGCCTTAAAACATACGCCCTCTGTGGAGGTTATTTACGAAGAGGGTGAGACACGTTCCGTAAGTTTTGAAAATAATAATCTGAAATATATCAATACGAAATCTATTCGGGGGATTGGTCTCCGCATGATTGTGGATGGAAGGATTGGGTTTTCCAGTACGACTGACTTCAGAAAGCCGGAGAAGCTTGTTGCAAATGCCATCGAAAGCGCCAAATTCGGGCAGTGCGCCACCTTTGAGTTTCCTTCTAAAAATAAATTTCCTCAAATTGCGGTTTTTGACCAGAGCGTTGTTGACTACCCGATTCACAAATGCGTGGATGTTGGGAAGGAAGCGATAGAGAAGGCGCTATCTGTAAATTCCAGTTATGAATGCAGTGTGGGTATCGGAAAAGGACATGGTATGCGGCGGCTTATGAACTCGAATGGTCTCGATATCTCCGTTGCATCTACATCGTTCGGTATCGGTGTTGACATATTACAGATTAAAGAGCAGAGCTTTCTTTCTATCAGCGAGGGAGAAGGCGCAAAGCAGCTTGCGACCAATCTCAATAAACATGTTGATAAGGCGCTCTGTGGTTTGAAACTCGCCGGGAAAGAACTAAAACTGAAAACGGGGTTGTACCCTGTGGTCGTTACGGCAAAGGCCATGGGGAACCTGCTTGCAACCTTTGAAATGGGTTGTAATGGAAAACTTGTACAAAAGGGCGTGTCACCTCTCACCAATAAACTGGGAGAAAAGATCATTGATGAACGAATCACGATCTATGATGACTCAACAATTGACCTGGCCGATTCCAGCTATCCGTGGGATGGAGAGGGTGTTTCTGCCCGACGCACTCCCTTGTTCGAAAAGGGCGTTTTGAAAAATTATCTGTTTGATTTGCAAACGGCAGGGATGCTGAAGGCGCAATCTACTGGTAATGGGAATCGTGGTTTTTCATCACAGCCTTCACCGGGCAATTCGAACGTTACCGTTGAATCTGGCAACATGTCGTACGAATCCATGATTAAGAACGTTAAATATGGCGTATTGGTAGATCAGGTGCTTGGCGGAGGACAGAGCAATATCCTGGCGGGTGAGTTTTCCGTGAATATAGACCTCGGCTATCTGATTGAGAATGGAGAAATAATAGGCAGGGTAAAGGACTGTATGATTGCAGGGAATGTATTTGACGTATTTAATGACATCGTGGCAATTGGCAGTACAGCCGAATGGCATGGATCTCTGAAGGTGCCGCCTTTTTACTTCAGGACAATGAATATAGCCGGAAATGCCGATTAATCTTCAATATTTCTCTATTATCTCATGATAAACATCAATAACGTAGGGCTTGGTTGAGGAACGAAACCCAACAATCCCAAATTGAACTGTTGGGTTTCGCATCGCTCAATCCGGCCTGCTTATCAACAACTAATAATAAATTATGCAAATTCTTCAACAAAGGGTAACGCCAATTTGTATTGCATCAATGGCAGGGGTTCCACCGGTACCGCCCTTTATAAGCTGCACTTCGATGTAGTAGATGTTTTTAACAAAATCAAATGACCAGCCTGGCGAACAGAAGGGAATACTCTGTGTCTGGAAACCGGATGAAGATGCATAAGTATCGCTATCAAACGACATCCTTGTAATCGTTGTGCCTGTGTCTATATTGTGTTCTTTGAGAAACAAACGAACCCGGGCGCTTGTCCCATTGTCCCTGAATCGAACCTTGAGAAAATAACCCTCCCCTGGACTTAAGAGACCATCTATCGCTACGACATTGTATCGTATATCCACTGTTGTTGTTGACACAGCGCTCCGTACCGTTGCATAGCTTCCACTGAAAATAACATTTGAGTTATCCGTTTCATCAACAGTTCCTGTAGAACCAGCAGTAGTCCAGGGAGAAAAAAAGTCTGCACGGACAGATGTGGTTCCTCCCAAAATTACAATACTCGTTAAGAGTAACGCCTTCCAATACCGTAATACTATCTTCATGGTTTAACCTCCTTTTAAAGATTCATGTGGTTTCGTAAATATACATTCCATTGAGCAACACTCAATAATCATCACCTCCTTTTGAGAAAAGCCTTTGTTCTGTCGCATTTTGGGCTGAAAAAAACATCATGGGGAATTCCCTGTTCTATAATTTCCCCCTTGTCCATAAAAATTACCTCTGTTGAAACATCCCGTGCAAAGCTCATCTCATGGGTGACAATGAGCATGGTCATTCCGTCAGATGCTAACGCTTTTAATGCACAGAGTACGTCATCGATCATTTCCGGGTCGAGGGCAGATGTTGGTTCATCTATGAGCATTGCTTCCGGTTTCATAGCCATGGCGCGGGCAATGGCTACCCGTTGTTGCTCACCACCGGAGAGTTGTGATGGATAACTGCGTGCCTTGTCCTCTAAACGTACTTTTCTTAACAGGGAAATGGCATGTGTCTCGGCCTCTGCCTTGTCTATGCTTAATACGTGGATGGGGGCAGTGGTGATGTTTTGAAGCACTGTCATGTGGGGAAAGAGATTAAATTGTTGAAAGACCATCCCCACGTTTCTGCGGATATTTTTTAAAACGCGGTCATCTTGTGCTTTGTGGTAATTATGCTCGTTAGTTCCAAATTGTGTTTGGCCATTAACAGATATAAAACCCGCCTGAAAGGTTTCGAGTCCATGAACGCATCGCAAAAGCGTACTTTTGCCGCTTCCCGAAGGCCCAATAATAGTAACAACGCTTCCCCTTGCAATATTCAGATGAAGTCCCTTGAATAAGGGTTGGCGATCATAGCGTTTTGTGAGATTGGAAATTTTAATCATAGTATTGCATTGATAATAATTTACCACGTCTGGGAATTTTCGTTTTATTTAAGCGGTTTTTGAGGCGGTGTTGGTAGGACAAGCGTCTCGCTTGTCCTGTACCCGCCTGTTGCTTTTGATTTGGTCAACCGGGACAGTTGACCATACCAATTTCTTCTACCTATGCTAATATTTTATACTATCCTTTTAAGGAATACAATATTTAATAAAAGGACGCATTGCTTGAAATAAACCCTAAAGGGCTGACATAATAGAACCGAAGATAATGCCCATATATGCATCAAGGCGAGCTCTTCACGCTCGTTCCCACGCTCTGCGTCAAGACAGTGATAAATATATAACATTGCATAAATAAAGCGACATTACGTAACCTGTCACATATCATCCCACGATTTTACACCATTCTTTCCCATTTCTCATTTCATTGTTTTTTAATTTTGCTGAAAAAATTAAAAAAGCTTGCAATCTTCTTTAGTTTTTGCTAGATTTAATATTCAGTAGAAAAAGTAATTTCCTATCATATTATCACCTCATCTTTACAAAAGGGTCAGCCCATTGAATGTTTTGTTGATCTATCCTGAATTTCTCGATGCGCTTTGGGGTTTCAAGCATGCGCTTAAAATCACAAGGAAGAAGGCATACATGCCACCATTGGGTTTGCTAACAGTTGCTGCAATGTTGCCGATAGAATGGACAAAACGCTTAGTCGACCTTAATGTGACGAAACTCACGGAAGAAGACCTGATATGGGCTGATTATGTTTTTATCAGCGCCATAGCTGTGCAAAGAAAATCAGCACAACAAACCATTGAAAGATGCAGAGAAGTTGGTGTCAAAGTCGTTGCAGGTGGACCGCTATTCATAAACGAGTACGAACAGTTTGAAGGGGTTGATCATTTCATATTGAATGAAGCCGAATTGACACTCCCGTGCTTTCTGGAGGAACTTGAGCGGGGGTGTGCTAAGAGCGTATATAAGACATCAGAATTTGCCGATATCAAAAAGACTCCTGTTCCCTTATGGGAATTAACTGACCCGGGAAATTACGCTTCAATGAGTATACAATTTTCGCGAGGCTGTCCTTACCATTGTGAGTTCTGCAACGTGACGACATTATTTGGCCACAGTCCACGCATTAAGACTGTCGAGCAGATTATTGCCGAGTTGAATAGTTTGTATGACATTGGGTGGCGTGGTACTATCTTTTTTGTGGACGACAATTTCATCGGAAACAAACGGTATATTAAAACTGAGTTGTTACCGGCATTAATCGCATGGAAAGAAAATAAGAGAGGGATGTCGTTTTTTACTGAAGCTTCCATTAATCTAGCCGATGACGAGGAATTGATGCGATTGATGATTCAGGCAGGATTTAATGCGGTATTTATTGGAATTGAGACACCAGATGAGAAAAGCCTGGCTGAATGTGGCAAAAAACAAAACAAGAACAGAGACCTGCTGGAAGACGTGAAACGCATACAGCGCTCCGGGTTGCAAGTGCAAGGAGGTTTTATCGTTGGTTTTGATAATGATACGCCTTCCATTTTCAAGCGTCAAATTGATTTTATTCAGAAAAGTGGAATTGTTCTGGCGAATGTTGCCGTTCTTCAAGCCCCTACCGGGTCCAGGCTTTACGAACGCCTGAGAAAGGAAGGTCGTCTGCTTGGCCAAATGGGCTTTAATGTGGTAGACAGTATTACGAACTTTATTCCCAACATGGATCTTAATACTCTACAAGAAGGTTATAAGGAAATCATGCAATATATTTATTCGCCAAAGTACTATTACAAACGCATTAAGACGCTTTTTCTTGAATATAAACCTTTAAAGACTGATGTCACTAAGAACTTAAGGGATATTATATTACTGCTCCGTTCCATTTACTATTTAGGTATCATAGGAAAGGAGAGATTCTATTTTTGGAAGCTTTTGTTATGGACAGGCATTCACAGACCGGAATTGATATCATTGGCTATCAAACTTTCTATTCAAGGTCACCATTACCGAAAAATTGTTGAAATGAATATCCATTAATTTATCAAGTTAAAATTTTTTCATCCCAATCATAATTATTTATCTCAGTGTTAAAAAGCACGTGAAACTGCCAGATTAGGGCTTTTTTTTTTGCATCTCCCTTCTTCAGATACTAACTTTTCCCTCATCCGCCGCAAAAGAGGCTCACGGATATCGATGAGTAATTAAAAGAATACCCTCATTTATGACTTTGTTGATTAATTAGCAATTTACCAAGGGCAGTTATAAGATAGTATCA
>CAYJME010000016.1:9419-27115 GCA_964370795.1 uncultured candidatus Brocadiaceae bacterium | reverse complement strand
TCTCATTGTAGAGCGACCAGCCTGGTCGCTCTACAACCACAGCATTGAAATTCCTTAACATTCAATTAATGATAACCGTGGGATCTCCAACGGCTGCCATTGCTCCACAAATGCATGAATCAGTTGTTCGTAATGCTGGCAATCCTCCCACAAAGACAGTGGCGCTTCCAGACGGGAAGACGCTTGTAGTCGGTTGATGACTATCAGGCGGCAAGGAGCACACATGTGTATCTCCTGCAACACCTGCTGGTTTGCCACCGATAAGCACAGTACTTACACCCGGACCGGTTATCGTTCCTCCATGATTGGTAATATCACTCACTCTTGCAGCAGCTGGCATACTATTCACCTCAGTTGAGTTGCACCATACTCCCCTTCACTTTCGTGATGGCGGTGCTGGATATTTCAGCGCCTGATGCCCCTTCCAGCTTCAGATCTGTCCCGCCTTTAGCGCTGAAGGAAGTACCAGACTCCAGTTTCATTTCGGTACTGGCCTTAAGCGATATCTTTTTGCTGCTTTCTATCGTAATGCCGTCCTGTGTCATTTCAATTTTATTTCCATTCTGATCCTCGATCTTAATCGTTTTATCTTCTTCGCTCAGTGTCATCTTATTGCCCGCTGGTGTCTGAAATTCCATCACTTTCTTCTCGTCATTAAAGGAAAGTTTCATCTTTGAACGGCTCTGGTATACTTTCTCATGGTTATCATCGGTACCTTTCAGAGGTGCCGGCTTGGCACTGCTGTGAAGCATGCCGAGGATCACCGCTTGCCTCGGGTCATCATTCAGGAATCCCAGCACTACTTCATCACCTACTTCGGGACGAAAGAAGAATCCGCGGTCGTCACCGGCATCCAACGCCGCCACCCTTGCCCATGTGCCATCTGCTTCATTACTCGCAAGCGGCATTCGAACGCGCACGCGGTGTTCACCTTCCGGGTCTTCATTGCTCACAACCAGACCAATCTGCAATCCGTTTACGCCAGGTATCAGCCCGGATGCCTTAGGGGCAGATATATCATGTTCATCAGGAAACCATTTTTCAACATTACCAAACTGGATATGGGTTTTCCAGCCTTGAACTAAGTCAAAATCGTGTCTCACGCCAGTGAGAAAAACATTGCCGTTGTAACGTTCACCTGCACCGCTCAATCTTACCATATCGCCCGGGTTCACCGTTCCGATACCTTCGCATTTTATGCGGCCACTTACCTTACTCATCTTTGATTTCAGCCACTGGGCGTCGGCCCATGCCTGTGCTTCTTCGTCGCTGACGACAACATGTTGCAGACGATAATGATTAAGCCCAACCACAGCGGCCAAATCATCACTTCCCAAGTTGCCGGGGCCATTAACACCCGGGTCTGCAGCCTCCTTATTGATCACGCTCTGCTGCGAAGCATCCCAGGTAAAACTCTTTACGGCACTATACTGAAGGCGTGCATCGATCTCCGCATCCATTTCTAATACCGTAGAGCCAAACTGAAGTGTACAGACTACATTGCCATCAAAACCAGGTGATTTCACGGTTACTTTATCATCATTTGTGAATACCAATTTCCCGTTTGATACCGCCCGGGCAAGCAGGAAATCCCAGTCGGTAGAGTAATACTGAACCTGTTGCTTATGTGTTACCTGCGTGCTTTCAATTTCCCCATCGATGGATACTTTGCTTAGCAATTCCGTTATAATGTCACTGTCTTTTTGATCAAAATAATATGCGCTTTGGCGACCTACCGTCAGCTTCACAGCCTTGTGGCGGCATTCAACTATTAATTGAGGGGCTGTGTGGTCACGGACTTTCAGGCTCTGACGTATAACCAAACCCTTAAACAATGATACAGCATCATTTGATGCGCCTGCCATTATTTCTATTCCCTTCCCAGGTATAAAGGTATCGGCGTTACTGAGTGGAAATTCACTGGTAGAAGCTGCACCATCCAGATACACCAAACGTGCAGCAGAAATTTTATTTGCCGATTTGGTAACATATACGGCTAGCAATTGATGCTCACGTCCAACCACAGTCCCGTCCACTTTGACGGTAAATTCGCGGTGCTCTGCAGGGATAGGCAACGTCCTTTGCTCAGACATGTCTATTTCTCCAACGGTGGAAAGAAAATCCTTGTGCCGGGTATCAGGTTACGAAAATTGTCAATCCGGTTGGCGCGGGCCACTTCCAGATAATAAGATGGATCGCCATAAATACGGTAGCACATGGCAGGCAGGTTGTCTCCTGCTTTAACCAGGCGGATATGCGTCAGGTCTGGCGATTGATCCTGCGCCATAGCCTGACGTGTCTTATCATCAGAATTATCGGTAAAACTAGCGGTAATTACTGCCCGCAAAGGAATGCCGCTTGGTTTAAATAGCTTATAGGCAATAGAGGCGCTTTTCAACACACACCGTTTTACCTGCATCGTGCCCCATACTACTATGAGATAACTCGTCCTATGAATTTTGCCGTTATAACCCGTTACCGTCTGGAACTGTTCCACCTTCTGTTGAACGTCAATCAGGTTACCACGAGCCCCGGTGCCATCAATGAAAAAGGTGAGTGACATATCCCCCGGCTTCGCCTTCTTGAAATTCATACGGCTGTTGGTTGTACCGGCCCCAGCAGCACTGTCATATTCTATTTCATACGACAGGGTGATTTCGTTCGGGTTCACATACGTCACAAACTCACCGACTGGCTGACCCGAATAATCCGGCGTCTCATACGCCTTGATGAGCAGTTTCTCCAGTGTTCCACCGTCACTCATAGTTTACCTATCCGCCTTCCGTTCGAGGATATCCAAAACTCGTTCGACACACTCATTGATAATAACCTGCTTGTCTTCTGTGGATAAAGGTGTGGCTGAAGGCTTTGAAGCAACACCGGCTGACGCCTCGTTGGACACATCCACCGAAATTACTATTTCATCTACGATTACTGGCATAATTTATGATTTGTCCACCTTAAAATATTGATAAAAGAGTTGTATACTTTCTATCACCACCGCGTTATTCGAGGCATTGAGATCACTCACCGCCCATTTGGTCGGGTACGCATTTACAACGTGCCAGGTCATGAGAGGCTGGCGCTCTTCATTAAGCAGGCTAATGTCTATATTCCT
This sequence comes from uncultured candidatus Brocadiaceae bacterium, assembly GCA_964370795.1. Classification (GTDB taxonomy): domain Bacteria; phylum Planctomycetota; class Brocadiia; order Brocadiales; family Brocadiaceae; genus JAHFOW01. The sequence goes on along the minus strand of CAYJME010000016.1, from coordinate 23,997 downwards.
GGGCTGAATAACAAAATCTTCAATGCACTGACGGACCCAGCTAACCACCTCTGAATTCAGAAGCAATCCTCGCTTTAATACCAACTCCGGGTATTTGGCACGCACCGGATATTTCTGGACAAACCGGTTTTCGCCGCCTTCGGCGACTTCTTCGGTACCCATTTCAACCGAAAGACCGCTTACTTCTGTAAACCGCACATCGTTATCATTAGACGGCAGACCCACCACCTCAACCCTGAAGTGGAAGCCAACGGGTGGATAGTAGTTAGCCATTATTCATTTTGCAACTCGAGTCCTTCGTGTGCTATTTCAATGGACTCGATTGCCACCTCGTTTCCTGTTGCTTTCAATTGAGGGCCTTCCACTTTCACGGGGAAGGCATTATGAACCTTCCACACCATCACCGGCTGATGATCTTCATTAAGCAGGCTAATGACAAGATCCCTGCGTTCAACAGTATTCAGCTTTACGGTGCTCAGCCATTTGAAGAACTCGTTATCGCTTTTCACGATGCCGCGCTTCAGACTGATATTGTTGAACTTACGGAGGCCTGGCATTTTTATTGAAGAATATTCAGGAAACGATCCATCCCGATATTCAATTGCCTGGTTTTCCTGTGTAAGGCCGGATACTTCAGAGAACCCAACCCGCTTGCCACCCCACTCAACAGTGAAGTGAAATACTGGTAAAGGATATTGTGCCGCCATTTTTATCTCCTTTATAAGTTAAGTTAAAATAAATTTCATCAGGAAGTCTGCATTTTGTGAGAGAACTTCAGGATAATGAATTCCGCTGGCCGTACTACCGCCATGCCAATCTCTACATTCATTCTTCCCTCAAGGATATCCTGTGAGGTCATTGTGGTGCCAAGTCCGCATTTTACAAAAAATGCCTCCTTAGTCGTTGCACCGGCCAGTGCGCCTTCACGCCACTTTTGCGTCAGATAATTTTCAATCATTCCACGGACCTTCACCCACGTATTTGCATCATTTGGTTCAAACACTGCCCAGTACGTAGATTTCTTCACTGATTCTTCCACCATGTTGAAGAATCTCCGGACAGAGATGTATCGCCACTCATTGTCATTTCCTGCAAGGGTACGGGCACCCCACACCAGTGTACCCTTGCCAGAGAATGCACGGATGGCGTTGATGGACTTGCCCGTCGTCGCATCTACATTTAGATCAGCCTGTTTGGTGTTGTCAAGTTTGATCACAGGTTCGATAACATTGGCAAGGCTCACATTAGCCGGGGCTTTCCATACACCACGATTGTTGTCGGTAGCGGCATAAACTCCTGCCACTGCGCCACTCGGCGGCAGCACCACGAAGTGCTCTTTGAGTGCGCTCTTGACGAAGTTATAAAGTGCGGTATTGGATGTTTTGAACCTGGCAAGATTTACAGCACCTGTACCACCAGTGATGGAAATAGTAGGAGCAGAGGTATAGCCTGTGCCGCCTGAAGTGATTATGATTGCGGTAACTTCACCGCCAGATACGGTTGCGGTGGCTGTAGCACCTGTTCCACCACCACCCGTGATGGAAATAGTAGGAGCAGAGGTATAGCCTGTGCCGCCTGAAGTGATTGTGATTGCGGTAACTTCACCGCCAGATACGGTTGCGGTGGCTGCAGCACCACTACCCCCACCTCCAGTAATGGAAATAGTAGGAGCAGTAGTATAGCCTGTGCCGCCTGAAGTGATTGTGATAGCATCAACTCCAGACTCGTTTACATAAAAATTCATCGTAGTTTTGATGAAAGGATAATACACCGCACCATATTTGAGGTAGTTGTTGCCGAAATAGTTTCTATTAGTACTGAGTCCAGTTGAACCTAAGTCAGTTTTCCCGCCATATATGTCAAAAATAGCAAAGCGGTCACGCAGAGTATCACATTGCAATAGAACTGCCTGCACAAGAGTTTGATAATCAGTTGTAGAAAGCTTCACCGCCTCAGGAATAATGATCAATGTAGGCTCGTCCTCCAGTTTTAAGGCATCCAACCCATCTTTAATGCCATTTTTGCCACTTGTTCCGACATATTCAATGGCAGGCGTGGACTGATAGGTACCAACGGAAATGATATAGCATTGACCCCCGCCGTTATCAAAGAACATTTTTACGCTATAATACATCAAATATTTTACAGTTGGTTCACTAAACGAACTTACAACAAACCCGCCAACTGGACCATTGTCAACCGTAATGGCAATGGTATCATCTTCAGGATATCCATAATACCTTTCGTAGTCTTTTAGCGAATAAATCTTTGTCGGCTTTAATATGAGGTCGTTGTCGGCATTTTTTTTGGCTATTTCCGTATAACCAATGAAAGCCGGAATGGCTGTTTCTACCTCTGCTACTGAAGGCGGAAACACCGAAATCTCTTCTACATAAACGTCTGGTGTTTTGTAAGTAGGCATAATTTTATCTCCTTACGGTTTTGAAATATAAATAATAAGGTTTCCATTTGCTTTATCAGCACCCGGTTGAGGCAGGTTTGTGATGACAACATCACCATTCTTTTTTAATTGGATTTTCTTTCTGCCTTTTTCATGGCGTTTTATCGCTGCCTGCGTTTTGAACAGCATAACCCTCGTATCGTTCCCACCCAATAGTGCTGGAGAAATATCGTCATTTGTAAATGCGGTATAGGGCACTTTTGTGAACTTCACCTGTAGCCGCCCTTCTTCTGCAAAACCGTTATCTTCAACAGAAATTTGATTAAATTCCGTATCACTGTAATTCCTGGCCACTACGTAATATTTCAATATCTCTTTCTTAACATTAAATGCAATCACAAATGTGGGGGGAGTTGTATAAAAACTGTTGTCAATCTCAATTTCAATAACGCCAAGTACACCGTATTGCCTCAGTTCCGAATCACAATAATATGTGGTTCTTTTCGTTTCTCCGGAATAGGCTTCCTCTACAGTGTATGAACCATCAGCTTGTCCAGCCAACTCGTAAGATACTGTTGTTCGGTCATTAGCGGCAGTGATGATATCTGTTTGCAAAACCTGTTCATGTGCATTTTCCAAGGTTACAGTTACAGGCCGTTCAGTATTGGTCAGAGGATGGCTAAACACCCGTCCCACCATTGCAATCTCCTCAGGTGCATCCAGTGCAACAGGGTTAGTTGTATTCCTGTAAAGAGATATCGATGTATTGAAATTGAAGGCAAGATCCGTGAAGTTGCAGAAATAAGGATTGAGCAGTTTCATACCAATCCGCAAGGTCTTTCCTGGAACCGGAATCAATGCCGTTCCAGCTTCATCCGTTTCAAACAGGACATATAGTTTACCATCGAGTGCCTTTGCAATCAGTTTGCCGTTCCTTAATAATTGTGCCGTATCAGCAGGGAAAATAAAATCGAAATCCTTACAGTCTGAAATGTAGTAGGCATGCGATATATTTACAATAAATAACGTACGAAATTTCGTAATCATTGGCTTTCAATTTGGGTATTGATAATCGTAAGCGAGGGCTGGATGGCCATCTGTGCCTCGTCCTGTAAAACAACCATTCGCACCTTGTAAATAACTGATAGCAGTTGCTTGCCGCCGATAAAGGCCCATACCTGGTTCAACTGCTCATAGCTGAGCGACTGCAATTCCATAGTCAGCTTCCCAATCCGTTCATCAAGAGCAGGATATTCTTCGGGAGTGAAATGGGAATGCGACTGAAAATACGTCAACACATAGGAGATATACTTCAGAGCAACATCATAATGTGTAAAGTTAGCTGCGAACAACACATGCAGGTTAAGCTTTATCTCAGGCGCCAACACTACATGCTGTCCATTCCTATAGGTGTAGTCAGGTAGCTGCGACCTGAAGGTGCGTTCCTCTTCTATATTGATAACTGAAGCGCCAATAGTCTCTTTATCAAAAGCGTACTTTCCTGCCTCATCCACCAGCCTGCTCATTTTCACCTCTACCGAATTTGAACCTGCCCGGATATTCAAATAGGATTTTAATTCATCTGTGAGAAATTTGAGTGCAATGTCCAGCATTTTCGAGCTACCGCTATCCTATTAACAAGAGGTTAAAACCTATTTGCAGCCTTGCGTGTCATGAAAAAGCTATACACGCATGGTTTTGTTGCCTCACTAACAAAATACTAATGATTCCACAAGACAAAACACCACAATAGTCTAGTCTCTTAATTTCACTAAAGAATGTTAAAAGTACTTCCTCATCCATGAAATAAATAAAATGTTGTGATCTTTTGCTCAATTTTCTATTCATCTTTCTCTGGAATGGGACCGAATGTCTGTTCGTATTGATCGATAGACCCTTGAAGTATCTTTAGCAGGACATTTGCATAATACGGATTACTGACAATCCTGGTATGAAAGTATTCGCTCCCGCTATCAGGATAAAACTGACCAAAATCGATCAGGAACTCGAAGGCGTTTTGGCCGACCTTGAAGTAGTTAGCGTATCGACCTTCGAGCTGGTCTTTATTCTGAGGATCCTTCCATTCATGATTCATTAATGTCTCTACTTATAAAATTACTATTTTATTGAATTTATAACGAAAAATACCTAGCAGGCGCTGTAAGTAGTCGGCTGTGACACTAACTCAGTCATACTTTCAGCCAATGCATGAGAGTCGCCGATGATGAGAATTCCCCTCCATCCATCATGATTCATATCATACAGACCATACCATTCATGTATCCTGACGTCTGCCCAAACAGACACAGGCAACAAGGAAAGCAATCCGACGATGGACAAAATCGTTAATTTTTTCATACTTTTTATCATCCTCTGCTGGTTTAGAATTTCACATATACGCCATTAATCATTTTAGCCTCTCTTATTTAAAATTCTCTTGAAATGAGTGCAAGTTCGATACCAAAACAAGCTCATAGAAGCTTGTCCCTTTGAAACACTTATAAATAAACGGTTTTTAGTTGGACTCGATATTTTCTGTTATCTATTTTACAGCCAGATATGTAACAGCACTTGTTACACTTTATTGAACCACTTTGAAAGAAAAGGCAAGATTGTGAAATTTTAAAAGGAAGAGCAAATGGTATGCAAAATCAATAGCTTATCAGAGTTAAGACACCAGAATTAAAAGATATTTAAGCGTAACATGATTTTGTAACTTTTTTGTAACGTCCATTAATAAAATGTTACAGTTTCTCACCAAAATTATTGTTGAGTTGTTTTTATTTTTTTGCCCTCTTTTGCGATATGGTATTTTTCCATCTTCCGGTAGAGGGTCATTCTGGACCAATGGAGTTTTTGGGCGGTCTTACTCTTATTCCACTTAGTGGACATGAGGGTGAAAAGTAAAATATCTTGCTCGCCTTGAGAAAGATTTTTTGCTTCTATGAGCCGATTGCGGAAATGTTCCGGCAGGTCATTAAAGGAGAGCCGTCTGGTAGAGATGTTGACAAAGGCTGCCTCTAAAATATTCTTGAGCTCCCGAATGTTCCCTGGCCAATCATAGCGGATCAAATACTCTAGGGCATCTTCGGTGAGTCCTTCTACCTCTCGTCCAAACCGATTGTTTAATTCATGGGTATAAAGATCAAGCAAGTAAGGAATATCATTCTTACGCTCTCTTAGCGGAGGAAGTTGTATCCTGGCAACATTAAGGCGAAAGTAGAGATCTTTCCTGAACTTGCCTTCTTCCACCAATCGATCCAGATCCTGGTTGGTAGCGGCGATAACCCGGATGTTCAGAGGGATATTTCCTTTACCCCCTAAGCGTTGGACCTCCTTACTTTCTATTGCTCTCAGTATCTTTGCCTGATGGTAGAGACTCATGTCGCCAATCTCGTCGAAAAAGACGGATCCGCCCTCGGCATGTTTTAGCGTTCCCTCCTTAAATGAGTCAGCCCCCGTGAATGCCCCTTTTTCATGTCCAAACAACTCACTTTCTAAAAGACTGTCTGGAATGGCAGTGCAATTGATACAAACAAATGGCTTCTGATGTCTTGGACTATTTTTGTGAATTAGTTCGGCCGTAAGCTCTTTACCCGTACCGGTTTCTCCGGTGATGAGGACATTACTCTCAGTCGATGCAACATTGCCGATGTATGTTTTAATCCTCTGCATCTGCAAGTTTTCTCCAATCATCTTCTGACTACCTATAAGGCTGGTGTAATTTGTTCCATTTTCTAAGGGAGATTCCTGAATGATGGAGTCTGAGAGGAGTCGGTTAATACTCGTAACGAGTTCTTCAGGCGAAAAAGGATGTTTAAAATAATCATTGATACCTATTCTTAATGCTTTGATGGCTATATCCTCAGAACTGTTCGCTGTAATCAGAATAAGTGGAATGCTTTTGTCCAATTGACGAATTTGTTGCGCCAAATCCAATCCATTCCATTCACTCGTTTGAGAAGATCCTATAACGACGAGGGCCGGGTTACTCTTTAGAAAGAACCGGGGAATTGCTGTTTTACTCAATGATTCAAATACTTCAAATTCATGGGCAAGCAACAGTCTTTTCAATTTTTGACGCAGGATATCGTCTTCTTCAACGATCATAATTTTTGGTTTCTTCATTGATCACCTCATCCCTAATTTTTTTTGAAATACCAAACGTATTTATTAATTTTAGAGTCTCAGGCTTTTATAATATTACCCCATAAAAACTTCTTTTTAATAGAGCGGACTTTGTTGCGACTTGCTGCGTTATGTATATATTAATTATTATATCCTAAATTTGATAGAAAATGACCTTAAATTAAGTTGTAAACAACTCTATAAGCTGGTTATATGTATTGCATAATCCTATTTTTTATCTAAAAGAGACTTAAACCAATCCTTCAGCGACTTTCATTCGCGCAACCGAGACGGTTACGTTACCCGTTTGAAATCCCTCTACATTCAAATAACTATTGAATGTAGTCATTGCGTTATAGTAAAATTTTATTCATACTATTTTTCTTAAAACTCTTGGACAAATTTCATGGCTAATAACAATATCATCATTTTTGATACGACCCTGCGCGACGGGGAGCAATCGCCGGGTGCCAGTCTTGATATTAATGATAAAATCCAGATTGCACGGCAACTCGTACTGTTGAATGTGGATGTCATTGAGGCGGGATTTCCCGTATCATCTCCCGGCGATTTTGAGTCCGTCAGCAGAATTGCACAGGAGGTGCGCGGTGTTTCCGTGGCGGGCCTCGCCCGCGCCGTTGAAAAGGATATCGATAGCGCTGCACAGGCACTTGAGAAGGCCGAACATCCTAGGATTCATGTATTTCTGGCCACCTCTGAAATCCACAGGAAATATAAACTGCAGAAGGCAAAGGAAGAGATCATTCATCTGGCGGTAAAGGGCGTTAAACATGCACTGAAGTATGTGGATGACGTGGAATTTTCACCGGAAGATGCGTCACGAACGGAACTGGATTTTCTGATCCAGGTTGTGGAGGCCGTTATTGATGCCGGGGCAAAGACCGTGAATATACCTGATACGGTGGGATATGCAGTGCCTGACCATTACGCATCCATCATTCGCGGATTAAAGGAAAATGTAAAAAATATTAACAAGGCGGTGATCAGTGTGCATTGTCATAATGACCTGGGACTTGGCGTCGCCAACTCCCTTGCCGCTGTAAAGGCAGGCGCCCAGCAGGTTGAGTGCACCATCAATGGCCTTGGCGAACGGGCAGGAAACGCGGCGCTTGAGGAGATCGTTATGGCACTAAAAACCCGTCATGACTTTTATCATTGCTCAACACGTATTGTAACCAAAGAGCTTATTGCTACCAGCAGACTGGTAAGCACCCTGACAGGCTTGCGGGTGCAGAGAAACAAGGCTATTGTTGGCGAAAATGCCTTTGCACATCAATCCGGCGTGCATCAGGACGGCGTTCTTAAGGAGCGTACGACCTATGAAATTATGAAGCCGGAGGATGTTGGGCTTCACAAAACAAAGATTGTGCTGGGAAAATTGTCAGGACGGCATGCCTTCAAAGATCGCATCAGGGAACTGGGATACGAGGTATCGGATGATGAATTTGAACGTACATTTGAAGAATTCAAACGCGTAGCAGACAAAAAGAAGGAGATCTTCGATGAGGACATTGAAGCCATCATTGGAGTAGAAAAGACGGACGTCCCCCATGTCTTTCAGTTGGAAAGTTTAAGCATCAGCTGCGGGCCACAGGTAATCCCCACAGCCCGTGTTCAGCTTAAATTGCAGGATAACCGCATCGTTGAAGCACATGCCAACGGAGACGGCCCTATTGACGCAATTTTCAAGGCCATTGACATGTTGACGTCCATTACCGGTAAATTACTGAACTATAATATCCATGCCGTTACCGGCGGAAAAGACGCCATGGGCGAGGTGTATGTAGATATTGATGTGGGTGGAAAGACTATTCGAGGCCGTGCGGTAAGCACCGATATTATTGAGGCCAGCGCAAAAGCTTATCTGAATGCCATCAACAAAGTAGTGGTTAAAAAGACCGTATGATTTGTATACCGATAGTCGCTGACAACCTTGAAAACGCCCTGCAAGATATGGCGGAGGCGTCGAAGGTTGCCGATATTATTGAATTACGGGTTGACTATATGAAAAACCCGGATTTGAAACGGTTGTTGGAAGGCCGCATATTGCCTGTGATCGTTACGAACAGGCCGGTTCGGGAGGGCGGAAGGTTTTCGGGAAACGAGGAAGAACGGCTTGCACTTTTAAAACGTGCCATGGAGTTACAGGCTGATTACATAGACATTGAGCATGATAGTGTTCAATATCTCTGCAGGGGCGCGGCGCATCGTGCCCCCGCAACTAAAACAAAAGCTATCGTGTCTTACCACAACTTTCATGAAACACCTGATGATCTAACCAACGTTTATCAGAGACTCAGCCAGAGTGGCGCCGATATTATAAAAATTGTTACCTTTGCAAATACTATTACCGATAACATAAAAATATATCGTCTTCTTCGGCAGGCAAAGATGCCAACCATATCATTTTGTATGGGTGAGTACGGTATGATCAGCCGTATCTTATATAAAAGATTTGGCAGTTACTTAACCTTTGCATCCCTTAAGACAGGAAAGGAATCTGCCCCGGGACAGGTGAATATTCATGAACTCCTGAATACCTATCAAATCAGGAAGCAAGACAAACATACATCTATATACGGACTCATTGGAAATCCCGTCTCTCACAGCATCAGCCCGGTTATCCACAACACACTCTTCAGGGAAATGAACTTCAACGGTGTCTATGTCCCTTTTAAGGTAAACGACGTTAAGGAATTTGTGCGGGAATTTAGAGAATTGAATGTAAAGGGTTTCAGTGTAACCATCCCTCACAAAGAATCGGTCATGGGCCATATCAACGAAATAGACCCCATTGCACAGAGGATTGGCGCCGTGAATACCATCCTCAATAAAGATGGACAACTCGCCGGTTTTAATACCGACTGCGAAGCGGCTGTTAAAGTTTTGGAAGATACAATCCAGCGCTCTTCGGGTTTAATGCAAGGCGAAAATGATGTGCTATCAAAGAATAATTTACCTTTGAATGGCAAAAACGTTGCACTGTTAGGCGCGGGTGGCGCTGCCCGTGCAATTGCCTTTGGGTTAAAGGAACGTGGGGCATTGATAACGATTTATAACAGAAATTACGGGAGGGCACAATCGCTTGCCAGGGATGTCGGCTGCCTTTCCCGGAAATACGAAGATATTCATTCGTTGGTTGCGGACATAGTCATCAATGCCACCCCCGTAGGCATGTTTCCCAAAGTTAATGAAACACCTCTTGATAAAAGTATATTAAAACCCGGTATGGTTATTTTTGACACCATCTACAATCCATTAGAAACGAAATTATTACAAGAGGCAAGGCGGCAGGGTTGCACCGTTGTGGGCGGTTTACCGATGTTTGTCCGCCAGGCGGCGGCGCAATTCAAACTGTGGACAGGGCAGACACCTTCGCTTGAATTAATAGAAAAAGTAGCTCTGGAAAAACTACGGGGTGCTTAACGAACACGCCCACATTATCCTGATAATTAAATTTAAAAAGGACCTTTAACAACTTTGAATATCATTTTAATTGGTTTTCGCGGGACTGGAAAGACGAGCATTGGCAGGATACTCGGTCGGGAACTCGATATGAAATTTACCGATGCTGACGAGTATCTGGAAAAAAGAGAAGGAAAGACCATTAAGGACATCTTTGCAGAAGGCGGCGAGAAACTGTTTCGGGATATCGAAGTACAGGTAATTGCAGAACTCAGTCTTCTTAATAATACAATTATAGCCACAGGAGGCGGCGCAGTGTTAAGGGATGAAAATGTGAGAAGATTGAAGAAACATGGCATCATGATCCTTTTAGACGCCGAGGTAGATACTGTGTACAAACGAATCAGCAAAGACATTCATACACAACAAAGAAGGCCGAGTCTTACGAACCGTGATACGTATGAGGAAATTGAATATCTTTTAGCGTACAGGAGACCTATCTATGACAGGATTGCAGATTTTGTATTGGATACGTCACGCGGTTCTCCCCGTGAAGTTGCACGCAAAATAATTACCTTCATTCGGAATCACGTAATAGATTTAAAAAATTAACAGAGAAACTACTTCCTTGCACAATTAATTTCTCTCACCATCTTAAAAATTAATTTTTCATACGCCTGAATAAGCTTTGCCTGTTCTTTTTTTTCAAAAGATGTCAGAGGTTTATTGGATACTTCATCCAGAATATCGTCGATCTTTTTCGATAGCAATATTTCCGGTACAGCGTTGACATTTGTCTTTGCGGGCAGTTCTGTTTTTGACTGTTCTTTTTTCGCTTTATGAGCGGGTGATTTTAAAGGGGATGCCGATTTCTTTGAAGGTTGCCCTATAACCGATGTGTTTTTTTGTTCACTCATGTCATTACTCCTAAAATAGATTATATTGAGACTCTTATATGAAACTAATATTTTATACTATTTCATGTTCGTCTAAAGAGTCCTGTATTTCCTGGGTAATTTCCAAAACCTCATCATTGGTATCCTCGATTGCATAAATATCTTCTTCCATCTCCTCGATACAAGACTTTAAAAATGCAAGGTTCTTTTCGAATATCTTCATGTTTTTTGTAATATCTTCAATCCCTTTTCCCCGGGAAATAATCTCCTTTATCCCGGATTCAATTCTCTTTCCAATCTCTACAAAATTTTTAAGCGTCGACTCCATAAGCTTTTTATTGGCATCCAGGGTTTTTACGCTCAGCTTCGATGTCTTTTCCAGACTTTCTATACGTTTTCCAAAAGAGTCTGTCTTTTTCGCAACACCCTCAAAAGATTTTACCAGGGAAAAAAAACCTTTCATCAATACCTTACATTGCTTGTCAAAATTTTTTAAGCTCTTTTCAGGTGATTGAACAGGAACCGCTGGCTTCGTCTTCTTTTTCGCTTTTGTTTTTTTCATAGGTATTTCCCTAACATTCTTCCACAATACGCCCGTATATAACTCAAACCCAAGGTTTTGGCCTGCTCAGGATATCAAATCTAAAGTCTGATGTAATAAATGAATATATGTATACAGATTATTATAGCCAAAATCAATAACAATTTTCCTGAAAATCCAGTCATCATGAATGGGGGTATAATAACGCACTCTGTTTCGTTCGGTTTTTTTGCATCATACAAAGCCATGTCACTAAAAAAAGCGGCAACATGGGTACCAGCAAAAGAAGGAGAAGGAGTTTGTGGCGACGGGGATTTTTTAAAGCAGCCTCATGCTTACCCGATTCTGATGCCAGGAGATTAAAATTGAACAATCAACTTACGGTTAGCATAGGCAAAGTTGCAAATACCCTGCACACTGCATCGGCAAGTTTATCTGGATCATGCCTGATTAAATCCTGCTTTTCCCAGAGGACCCTCATCTGGGTAAGGTCTTCAACAAGATCTGCTTTTTTTACATTCACATTCAAATTATAAACACCCTCATCCATTAAGACGAGATCAGACCCTTTCTGTTGATATCGTTCAATAATATCCTTCCGGGGAACATTATTATTTACAATAACGTAATCCAGTGCACCATCACCAAGATATTTAATCACCGCTTTAATATGGTTAGAAACCTTGTAATTGTCGGTTTGACCAGGCTGAGTAACGATATTGCAAACGTAAATTTTGGTAGCTTTGCTATTTTTAATTGCATTTCTGATACCGGGAACCAGAAGATTTGTTATAAGACTGGTAAAAAGGCTGCCGGGGCCAATGACGATAATATCTGCCATAAGAATTTCATCCACAGCCTCCTGGAGCGGCATGACGTTATTGGTTTTCAAAAAGACATTTTTTATTGGTGACTTTCCCAATCCGCGTACGTTAAATTCCTCTTCAACATATGTTCCGTCTTCCAGCTCCGCACAAATGTGGGTATTGGCAAGGGTCGAGGGCAAGACCTTTCCCCGTATGTTTAAAATCTTGCTTGCCCTTTTAATGGCCTGTTCAAAACTGCCCGTGATGTCGGTCAGAGCTGCCATAAGCAAATTTCCAAGACTCATACCTTCCAGCGAACCACGATTAAATCTATATTGAAATAACTGATAGAGTTCCCGTTCCTGTTCTTCTGATTCAGAGAGCGCCACAAGGCAATTTCTTGCGTCTCCGGGGGGGAGTATTCCAAATTCTTCCCTTAAAATCCCGGAACTCCTTCCTGAATCAGTAACCGTTACTACCGCAGTAAGATGTTTGCTATACGTTTTTGAACCTTCCAGCATGATAGGAAGCCCGGTGCCGCCTCCGATGGCAAGTATCTTCAGTTTGTCAGGCGTTTTGCCCATATTGTTAAGCTGAAGAATGGTAGATATCTGGAAGATGCGTTTGACCTTATAGTCTGGCCTGTCGCACTCATTCATGGCTGGCTCATTTTTAAACCTGCCGTGCAACATCTGAATCGTAATCATACCCAGCGATTTGGCGATACGGAGTTCGTCCCGCGCCCTGTCGCCAACCATAGCAACCTCACCCGGTGCAAGGTTGTGCCGCCTGATAAGGTCTTGCATGCAATCTTCCGTGAGAAGGCCAATTTCCTGGTCGTTGATAATAATTTCATCAAAATAGGGTTTTAATTCAAGGGTTTGAATCTTTTTTTCCTGCCGGTCGTGTATTCCAACGGTTAAGAGGAAAAGTTTATATCCCCTGTCCTTTAATTCCTTCAGCGTGGCAATGACATCGGGAAACGGTTTAATCCCGAATACTTCGCTACTATTATATGCTTTATAGGCAATATTGATAAGTTTACTATCAGCGTTATATTTGTTTATAATTTCATTAAACACCAGATGATAGGGACCATATTTGTCTGAAAGTTCTTTCTGTAACTGATATGCCTCTTCTTCGGTACAGCGCAATCCCCCATCGACAAGCGCCTTTGCGGCACGTTTCCTCGATGCCTCAATAAGTGAGCCTGTACAATCATATAACGTATCATCCAGATCAAAGATTACTGCCCTTATCTTCATTTTCATAAAACAAGCCCTCTTAATTTAAATAACTTTTTCTTAATTCATTTACCAGTATATGTGCCCGCCGTATTGGTTCTGGGATACGGTATCCCTGGCAAGTCGTTAAAACGATGCGAATTGCAAATGTCAGGTTTATTTTATGGCCAGGGGAAACATAAACGGGGTTTGTATTTTTTTTTGTCCGAAGTACGGCGCCAACAAGCCTGTTCTTGTAGTGAAGTTCTGAATAAGCGCCTGGTTCGTTATCTACCTCAGCATGTTCACCAACAAGACGGCTTTTAGCGCACCCGATGGAAGGTTTGTCGAGAATTAATCCCATATGTGAAGCCAGGCCAAAATTACGGGGATGTGCAATTCCCTGACCATCAAAAAGAATAACATCAGGATTGTTTTTCAGTTTTTTGAATGCCCGGAGTAATATGGGCGCTTCCCGGAATGAGAGAAGTCCGGGAACGTACGGGAATTTTACCTTACCCACGACCGTGACCTCCTCTATCAATTCTAAAGTTCCTTTCAGTTTAAATACCACGATACCTGCAAAAAAACGGTCGCTCACTTTATCGTAAGAAACATCGGTTCCCGCTACCGTGCAAACTTTGCCCTGAGGCTTTTTCAGGATTAATAAGTCCTTTAAGGTATCCTGAAGACGAATTGCCTCCTGGTAATCGAGATGCCATGAATGTAATTGTTTAAATTCCACTTTAAGGCGCTTCTAATTCCTCTACCTTTGGCAACTCCTTAATGTCTTTTAATCCAAAATACTCAAGGAATCTTTTTGTTGTGCCATAGAGCAAAGGATGTCCAAGCGATTCATCCCGACCTACGACCTTAACAAGGTCTTTTTCCATAAGCAACCTGACAATTTGTCCTGTTTGAACACCACGGATGGATTCTATATCCGCCCGTAATATCGGTTGCTTATATGCGATAATTGCCAGCGTCTCAAGGGCAGCCTGCGAGAGCTTTGTATCGCCCGCTTTTTTCCGCAATTTCGCAATCCACTCATAATATTCGGGTCTCGTAAATAATTGATAACCACCGGCAACTTCTTCAATCTGAAATGACCGGCCCTGTGAATCATAGTCATTTTTTAACTCATGATTGGCCGCGTG
>CAYJME010000016.1:0-9409 GCA_964370795.1 uncultured candidatus Brocadiaceae bacterium | reverse complement strand
ATCCATACCCTCAAGAATCTCCGTAAGCTTACGAAGGGGAATAGGCTCTTCCGTTGCGAAAATCAAGGCTTCAATTATTGGTTTGATTTCTTCAATTCTTTCCATAAATTATAGCAGTTTTCGAATAAGAAATGCTTGCAGAAGAAAAATACACATACTGATTTGAATTTAGCTATTAAAATAAGTGATCATTTCATGCCTGAGTTTCAAAATCCTGCTTTAACAGAATTTCACCATTCCGGAAAAACCTATTTTATTTCCCAGGCCAGCGGTTGAACAGCATTTCTCATCTTATCTATAGCATTTTGTACGGCATAGATCGCTGCCTTTGTGGAAATAGTCGCTCCAGTAATCGCGGTAATCTTTTCGGTATCTTTTACCCTGGACACAACAAGCTGATTACAGGTTTTATGTCTGAATTGCTCCTGAAACCATGGCTGAGACTTACCTTTTGATTTCTTCAGTAAACCAAATTTTTTAACTCTTCCCGGCGTCCGGAAGGGAGGCAGCTTCCAGGTTTCATCACTGTCCCAATCAATGGATTGCAGTTCTTTCCCAAAAATTACACTCCACAACGTGGAAGAGCTTTCAACTTCGGTCATTTTTGTCCCAAGACCGGGAGTTTCATTCTGTGCAAGGATATTTATCCCAAGTATCTTTTCCAGACGTGAGTCCATTCCCACCATGACCTTGATTTTGCTTGAATAACCCTGTGCCTCACCACTTGCCGCATATCCAATAACCTGGCCTGCCTTATCCAGACCTTTATAAACACGATCCTGATCGTTTACCTCCTGAGATGTAACATCAGCAGGAGCGCCTTCCAAACCAGGAAGTACTGTATACAGCGCTTCGGCACGAAGCGTCAGTTCCTTTTGTTTAATCGTATTTCTCGTAAGCAAAAAGGTTGACGCCACACCGATGGATGCGAGAACGGAGACTACCGTCAGGACAATTGTGTAATATGCTTTTTTCTGCATCTCAGCCCTTTTTTACCTTCTTCACACCATAAAGCCGGGGTTTCGTAAAACGATCAATCAGTGGAGTCGCCGTGTTCATCAGCAATATGGAATAACAAACGCCTTCAGGATAACCGGAATAAAAACGGATTAGTGCGGTAAGCAAGCCAGCACCTACGGCAAATATAATAAGCCCACGACTGGTTAAAGGAGATGTGACCATATCCGTTGCCATGAAAAACGCACCCAGGAGTAATCCGCCGGCAAATAGGTGATACATGGGGTTATTAGCCCATGGTGTTACTATCCGTGGAGGTAAAACCAGAACCATGACAAAAACCGTGGCAATATAAAATGCTGGCACATACCACTTGATGTAACGTTTGTAAATAAGATATACTCCGCCTAACAAGAGTGCAATCGCAGATGTTTCACCAATACAGCCGGGAATATTCCCGATGAAGAGTTCTGCAAGTCGGTATGTTTCAGCCCCGGACTCTTTAGCCAACGGGGTTGCCCTTGTTACAGCGTCTACCAGTTTCCCGTCAGCGCCAATTTTTGCAATGCTGTGGACAATCTTGTGCATACCACGGTCTGTTAACACGCGCCAGTCTGAATTAAGAACAGCCGGATAGGCTACCTGGAGAAAGGCACGGGCAGCAAGGGCTGGATTCCAGATATTATTGCCCAACCCTCCAAAGGTGTGTTTTACAACAGCAATGGCAAAGAAAGAACCAACTACCGGCACATACCACGGAACGCCTGGCGGGAGCGTGTAGGCAAGTAAAATTCCCGTAACAATTGCGCTGCCGTCTTTAATCGTATTGACAACAGATACTTTTCGCAACCACACGATCATCGCTTCAGTAATGACCGCCGTAACGCAACTCAAAAAAACAACGTAAAAGCAGTAATATCCAAAGGTGAAAATACCGGCAATTCCCGCAGGAATCAAAGACAGTATAACTGCCCACATAATCCTGGGTATGCTATCCACATCCCGGATATGGGGCGATGCGCTAACAATCAAAGCGGCGTCTTTTTGTGATTGATTCTCCGTGAAAGTCACTGTCTATGTCTTTACCCTTTGTTTTGCGATTTCAGCTTTTGCAAATTTAACGAGATGAACAATAGGTCTCTTTGCAGGACAAACATAACTGCAACAACCACATTCCTTGCATTCCATAACATTGTTCTCCAGCGCAAGATTAAATTCTTTCGCTTCACAAACGATGCTCAATTCACTTGGATTTAAACCATAGGGACAGCTATCAATACAACGTCCACAACGGATGCATGCATGTGATTCCCATTGATGCGCATCCCTCTGCACAAGAATGCCGCCTGTTCCCTTCACCGTGACTGCAACATCAATGCTGGCCTGTGAGATACCCATCATCGGGCCGCCAAAGATAATTTTATTAACATCCGGTGTAGCTTGTGCAGCCTCCAGGAGTTGTTTAACTGGTGTCCCAAGCCGTACCAAAAAATTCTGTGGGTATCCTACCCCATTCCCGGTAACGGTAATAATTCTCTGAATCAAGGGTTTTTTAAATTTCACCGCCTCATAGACGGCAAAGGCCGTTCCTACATTTATGACAATAGCGCCCACCTCTAAAGGAAGCTGGGTTGGTTTGAATTCACGATTTAAGAGCGCCTTGATAAGTTGATGCTCAGCCCCCTGCGGGTATTTTACCGCCAGAAGGTCTATCCTGATATTGGGGTCGTTTGATACGATATCTTTAAAAAGCCTGTAAACATCTTCCTTGTTTTCCTCGATGCCAATATGTGCCTTTCCACATCCAAGACACTTCATAACCAGCTGTAAACCCTGTATGATTTCGTGGGGTTTATCCATCATAAGCCGGTAATCACAGGTAAGAAATGGCTCGCATTCAGCGCCATTCATGACAATCGTATCAATGGTCTTGTCTTTCGGCGGGGTAAGCTTCACATGGGTTGGGAAGGTAGCGCCACCAAGACCTACAATACCTGCCCATTGGATGCGTTGTTTTATTTCTTCGGGAGAAATGGAATCTATATCGGAAACAATGTCTGTGCCTTCCGCCCAGGTATCATCCTCTGTTCTGTCTATAATGACTGCCGGAGATTTCATCCCTGTGACCGGATGCGGCCAGGGTATTACATCAACGACCTTACCTGAAACCGAGGCATGCACATTTGCCGAAATGAAGCCTTGCAACTCACCTATCAATTGACCCTTTTTAACGATATCCCCTTTTTTTACAAGCGGTTTAGCTGGCGCCCCGATATGCTGGCTCATGAAAAGATACACGGTTTTGGGAAGTAACGGCGTTACCTCTTTCTTATCACGGGTAAGCAACTTTCCATCGTCTTCCGGATGTATACCGCCAACAAAGGTTTTTAATTTCGATTTAACAAGCGTGAGCATATTCTCGGAACTATCAATCTCTCATCTTAGATTATTTTTATAATTCTTTCTATTTATCCCTGAGGGCGCGGTCTATCTGTCTTACTGCCTGTTTAAGGCGCAGTTCATTTTCCACAATTGCCAGACGTAAATACCCCTCGCCGTTTTCCCCAAAGGCAGCGCCAGGCGCTACTGACACCTCGGCTTCATTCATAAGTTTATAAGCAAAATCAACCGACCCCATGTGCCGCCATTTTTCAGGAATCGGTGCCCAGACAAACATGGATGCCCTGGGTTTCTTGATGTTCCATCCGATTCGTTCCAATCCATCACACAGGACATCTCTCCTGGCCTGATAAATTTGCGCCTGCTCTTTTGTGTATTTATCACATTCCCGCAAGGCTATAATTGAGGCAATCTGCACCGGTTGAAATATACCGTAGTCGTAATACCCCTTCACCTTGGCAAGTGTGCTGACGATCTCTTTATTACCCACGCAAAATCCCAGTCTCCAGCCTGCCATATTGAATGATTTAGACATGGTATTGAATTCCACGCCGATATCTTTTGCCCCTTTGACCTTGAGAAAACTTGGCGGCTTATAGCCGTCAAAAGCAATTCCACAATAGGCAAAATCATGCACGACGATAATATTATGTTTTCTGGCAAAAGGTACGATTTCTTCAAAAAATTCTAACTCAATCGTGGCGGCAGTAGGATTGTGGGGAAAATTTAAGATGAGCACTTTAGGCCTCGGAGTGATGCTCCTGGCAATATTCATCAGGTTGGATAAAAATTTCTCATCGTCTGAAAGCGGCACGCTAATAACATTACCGCCCGACAGACTCACAGCATGCGTATGAATAGGAAATGCAGGGTTGGGTACCAGGACTGTATCACCCGGATTGAGCAACCCCAGACACATGTGAGATATCCCCTCCTTCGATCCAATAGTACATACCACTTCACTTTCAGGGTCCAGCGTTACATCGAATTGCTTTTCATAATATTTGGCAATCTCGCGTCTGAGGTTGAATATACCATTGGCCGATACGGTATACCGATGGTTTCTTGGATCCTGAACTGCTTCGCATAATTTTTGAATAATCGGCTGTGGTGTAGGGTCATTAGGGTTCCCCATCCCCAGGTCGATTACATCAACATTGTTGCGCCGTTTTTCATATTTAAGAGCATTTAATCTACCAAACAAATAAGGCGGCAACTGCTTTACCCTATTGGCAACATTAATCACAAAATCTTCTGGCATTGGATATTTTCTATAAATTCAGTGAATATTTTAAAGAACCTGTTAATTTTTAGTATTTTTTCGAGTTATTCGTATGACAAATTCTTCGTAATCGATGCATTTTCTATGAGATTGATTAACCAAGGTCCAAGCCGGTCTCTATAGAGCCGATTCCTGACCATCTTTCCCAAATCTTCTTTAACACTTTTGAAACTCTTGTTACTGGCCGGTATTTTGTTTAAAATTTTAACAACATGGTATCCATAGTCAGTCTTAATAATATCGCTGAGTTCGCCAACCTTTAGACGTGACACCTCCGGGCCGATTCCTGTCTTTGGGCTGAAGAGCTGCATCTTTCCACCCTTAATTGCGGAAGCACGGTCAATGGAATCATTTTTTGCCAAGGTGGCAAAATCTGCTCCTGACTGTAATTTTTTGAGAGTTTCCTCTGCTTCTCTCCGGGTTTTTAAGACAATCTGGCAGGCATCGATCTTTTCCCCATATTCCTCTTCGTATGCCTTTTGTAATTCATCATCAGTAGGAACGACTATCTTTTCCATAGTTTTTTCGGCCAGGAGTTCTATTTCTGCCTGTTTTCCCATCCTCCTGGACACCCGCTCTTCTAGTTGCGCAAGACTGCTGCCAACCTTATTCAGTTCTTTTTCGAGCTCTGTCTTATCTTTTAAACGATAGGTGCGGAGTAATGCGTCAATTTCGGCGTTAACAAGTGACTTTAACTTTTCATCCACTTCTGATTTTATAACCGTTATCCCTTCCTTCTTTGCCGTTTGGTGGATTAACGTCCGCCGGATAAGGACGTCAAGCGCATCCTCTCCATACGTATCTAACAGCAAATTATAAAGTTCCTGACGGGTAATCTTCTGATTATTAACAATTGCAACAACATTTTTATCCGTTATAATCAGAGGCGCACTTTTCGCAGATTTGCCGGTATTGGGAGTATCTGCATAAACTGTGTGGGTAAAAAAAATTGCCGTGGAAAACAACCATGTGGTAAGAGAAACCTTTGTAAAAATCTTCATGAACAGCGCTCGTTTGTTTTAGAAATTATCATAGAATTGAGGTAAAATATAAAAAATTAAGCTTGGATTATATCACAGTTAAAATTAAGGTGTCAATGTTTTTTGGTTTTCATCGTAATGGGGGAGATTATTGAGTGACTGCAATAATACTGGCGGGCGGTAAGAGCCGGAGGATGGGTTCTCCTAAGGCATTGCTCCGGTTTGGAGATAAAACGTTTATAGAACACCAGGTGTCCATTCTCAGGAAGATTTTTGACGAGATTCTTATATCAGCGAACAATGGTACTCTCTATAAGAACTTGAACTTACCCATTGTTCCTGATGTCATTCCGGGAAAGGGCCCGCTCGGCGGCATTTCTGCGGGACTTATCCGTGCAACCAGTTCCCATGCCTTTGTCGTCGCCTGCGATATGCCGTTTATTAACGAAGAGGTTATTCTCTATCTTAAAGGATTAATCGATGATTATGACGTCGTCGTGCCTCAGACTTCACGGGGACTGGAACCGATGCATGCCTTTTACTCCAGGAATTGCATAGAACCCATGCAACGTTGTATTCAAGATGGGAGACTGCGGATCATAGATTTTTTTTCCGAAGTAAAAGTACGGATTGTTGACACAAAGGAATTCGCCGGACTGGATACTTCCGCACAATCTCTGGTAAATTTAAATACTGTTGAAGACTATAAGAAATATTGCAACAACACGACTCCCAATGGAAATAATTCCTGACCTTCTTTTACATAATTGCGGCCAACTACTAACCATTGCAGGCGCAACAGAAAAACCCAAAATATATCAGGAAATGAACGACCTGGGAATTATTCTGAACGGGGCAATTGCAATTAAGGATGGAATTATTATTGACGTTGGCACAACAAGGAAACTCAAGAAAAAATATGATAGAAAGATTTCGCAGGCTATTGATGCAGAAGGAAAGGTCGTTTTACCCGGTTTTGTGGATAGTCATACCCATGCAGTCTTTGGCGGAGACCGTACACAGGAATTTGTCCATCGCATTCAGGGAAAATCGTATTCAGAAATTTTAAAAAAAGGCGGCGGGATACTCAATACCGTCGAAAATACCCGAAAACAAAAAAACAAAGAACTTGCAGAGGTATCAAAAAAATATCTCGATGCCATGCTCTTACACGGCACAACCACCGTGGAGATTAAGAGCGGATATGGGCTTGACGAGAAAAATGAATTTAAAATTCTTAAAACGATTCGATATTTACAGCAAACCCATTCCATAGACATCGTTCCAACTTTTTTAGGCGCTCACGTTATTCCCCCTCAATATAAATCAAACCCTGAAGCTTACGTCATTTTTGTATGTAATATGCTGCAGGCAGTAAAACCTTATACAATCTTTTGTGATGTATTTTGCGATAACGGCGCATTTGATGCAAAACAATCCGAAAAAATTTTAAAGGTCGCTCAATCACTGGGGTTTAAACTCAAAATCCACACCAATGAATTTAAGGATATTGGCGGCGTATCGCTGGCGGTTAAACTCGGCGTTGTATCAGCAGACCATCTTGACAAAATCAATCTGCGTGATATATTGAGAATAAAGAAGAGTAGCATACTATGCGTATTATTACCGGGCGTGCCTTTTTTTCTGATGAAGGATACCTATGCACCGGCAAGGAAAATGATTGATCATGGATTACCCGTTGCCCTGGCAACTGATTTCAATCCTGGCACATGCCCCTGTGAAAATATGCAGATGATCATTTCCCTGGCATGTCTTAAGTTGGGTATGACTCCGGCAGAGGCAATCAACGCCGCAACAATAAACGGGGCACATGCGGTGGAACTGGCGCATTGGGTGGGAAGTATAGAAGTTGGTAAACAAGCGGATATGGTAATTCTTGATATTCATGACTATAATCAATTGCCGTATTATTTTGGTATAAACCATGTGCAAACGGTAATAAAAAAGGGTTGGTTGGTTGTTAAGAACAAGCTGTTGATTAATAACATACATTCGTGTTAGTTTTGATGTAACGCAAGTCTCAGAAAGGAGCGTTTATGAAGATGACCAAACATGTCAAGGTGATAGGGTTGTTGGCTTTGGTACTTTTTATATGTTTTATTTTCTCAAACGAGTTACCCTCTTGTTATGCGGGAGAAAAGAAAAAAGCGGAGGTAAAAGAGGTACATGGGGTAATGATTGTTTCGTTAGACGCGCCTATGCGGGCTACTATTGGCAGAAAGGTCAATATTGAAGTCGTCGTTGGAAACGAACGGGCCGACAAAATAACAACGATCCTAACCGTAACATGCCCAACAACAAAACAACTTATCGGCAGGGAAGCAGAAACACTCGGTGGCTTATCTTCCCAGAAAATTGTCTATACCTGGAATACCTCGGGTTTAACGGAAGGAGCATATATTATTCAAGCGGAAGTAGAAAAAGCACCCGATGAGACAAACCTTGATGATAACGTAAGAAAGGTAGAAGTGCTACTCGTACGTTAGCCAATGAATGAAGGCATAATTTTAAATAACTTCCCGGAAAGATTTGTTTATTGATGTCTTCATCAGGTTACCACGATTTTCGTAATAACGTCCGGTTAAATTGGTCATTCAGCGACCTGAAGTATTAATGTCCTCCAGGTAGTAGCCGTCTCCCGACGGCGACCGGCAATTCACAACGGCATGCACGGCCCGTACGCCAACAGGAGTTCAGAAACATTGAACTTCCTTAATCCTTAATATTTAATTATTCTGACCTTCCAGCCCTTTTAACCGTTCGTATTCGGCAAATTCCTTTTCGGCCTCGTCAGACATTCCCTTCTTTTTATAAGCAAGCCCTAAATTATAGTGGATATTTGCCATATTGGGTTCAATGGCAGCAACCTTTTGAAATTCTCTTATCGCCTCATCGTATTTGCCCTGACGGCCATACTCAATACCCTTTTCATTGATCCTTTTCACATCAGATTCATGAGCTGATGCAATTTTCTGTTCTTCCGGTGGCTTCTCTACGGGTATCTGTTTTTCAGGTATCTGCGCTGGAGAATAGGCTTGCGAAGCATTTGAATCTTCTATCTTTTCGCTTTCACGAGTAGAAACCTTCGGGCTCTCTGTTTTCCTGGTTGAAGTACCCGTTGTCTTTTTTGCCACACTTTGCGGTTTTGCGCTGGTTTTCTTTTTTGTTACCTTTGTCGCAGAAGTTTTTTTCGCTACCGATTTGGTCTTTTTCGGAACGGTGGCAACCTTATTCTTTCCCGACATTTTCTTATAGGCTACCTCCAGGGATGTGGCTCTTTTCTTGAGTTTTACCTGTTCCTTTTCCATCGTGGATTGTTTTACCTTCACTTGTGCAAGCGCTTTGTTCAATTTATCTTTCTCTGTGGAAAGCACATTCACACGACCTTCAAGATTTTGATTCATGGACTCGAGATTGTCAGTCTTTTCTTCAAATTTGTTGATTGTCTGTCCAAGAGAAGCCTTGAATTGATGTAAAGCACTTTTCTGGAATCTTTCTTCCATCCTTGCACTTTTATATGCATTATCGGCACCAAGGACACTATCGAAACACACAGGTGAGGTTAATGCAATCGTGGGTATTATAATAAGAACACCTTTTGTAAATAATTTTTTCATTACCATCGTTTTCTCCTTATGGGGCGTTAAGGGAAATAGTGCCTAAATACAGTGATTGACGGTATATATTACACTGGTGAACGGAATTTGCAAGAGTTTTTAAAAAAAATTATTTTTGATGTAAAATCTCCTGTTTCCAACAATAAATATTG
>CAYJME010000015.1:27845-28168 GCA_964370795.1 uncultured candidatus Brocadiaceae bacterium | reverse complement strand
CCCACATGAGCCAAAGGCTCACAAAAGAGTATGAAAATGTGCATTTTCGTACCAAACTATAGAGTATATTTTCGTGCCAATACTATGCTATCATCAAAATTTAAAATATCTCTTTCTTGAAAAGTTGCCGAAAGCAACGGAATCGATGAAAACCAACGATTGGTTTTAATCGATTATCCGGAATACGAACCTCAGCATCAGGAAACAGAGTTATTAGCAGGGCATTTCCTGATCAGGCGCATCTTTCGGTATCCCTTCCAGCTCTTCCAAATTTCCTTCCACAATTTCATGTTCCAGTTTCACCACATCACGAAAAGCAATGC
>CAYJME010000015.1:22820-27835 GCA_964370795.1 uncultured candidatus Brocadiaceae bacterium | reverse complement strand
CCCCTCCCCCCACACAAACACAAAACCCACGATGGTAGAAGGAAAGACGCCGATAGCCCACAATACTATGGCATAACTCTGTGCGGCTGAGGTTTGTATCCCAAAAATATCCATGGATTTCAACACGGCAATATGAAAGACGCCTATATATCCCGGCGCCTGCGGTAAAGCAACTGCCAATGCCAGGCAGATTGCAACAAGACATGCGCCCATAAAGGGCAGGTGCATGTGGAAGGAGAATCCCAACAGATATACTTCCGCTCCGCTCAAAATCCAGATCACGAGGGAAAGCGCCAGCAGCCATATCGTTAAAAATTTATTTTCGAGAATTTTCAAGCCGTGAACAAAGGAGTCATAAAATCCTAAAATCCTGTCTTTTATTGTGTGCGGCAAAAAGAAGCATACATCCAGGAGTATTTTTTTAAAAAAATCCGGTTTTATAACAACCAGAAAAAGCGACACAATGGTAAGAACCCCCACACCGGCAAGTACCTCTGTCCATTTTTTTAAAGATGGAATAATCGATTCCCTCATCCCATCCATTCCACCTGATGCGGCTTGAACAATGTGTGTGTGATGATCGCGGGAAGGATGGGGCAACAGCATAATGACAATTACCGTTAGTATGATAAGTCCCAGCATGTCAAATATTCTTTCTACAATTACCGTTGCAACGGATGTGGAAAACTCTACATCCTCTTTTTTATACAACAAGAATGGGCGTAATACCTCCCCTACCCGGGCAGGAAGAACATTATTTGCCATAAAACCTATGAAGGTAATTGATAACAAGTTCATTACAGGGATTGGTTTAATATGTGAGAGTAACCCCTGCCACCGAAATGCCCGTACAAGATAAATCAGCATGGAGAATACCAGGGTAGGGATAACAAACCAGTAATTGGCCTGTCTGAGGGCATTAACCAGGAGAGACCATTCTATCTTCCTTGCAAATAACCAGGAGCAAACAATACTGATGATAATGCTCAGGATAAACAAGATGTTTTTTTTGTTCAATTTCGCTTTACTCCATTCCTCTCTGGAATTTATTTATAGTTTACTGTGCTATGATATCCAAAACATATCGACACCATTTTAGACCATAAAGTCGGAAAATCACAAAGAAAAAACTTTGGTATCTTAACACCTGCGTATTATTTTTAAATTAGGCATTAACCTTTAAATACGATTTCAGATATCTACCCGTATAACTTGCTTCTCTGTGCGATATCTGTTCAGGCGTACCACACCCGACAATATATCCCCCCGCCCTGCCGCCTTCAGGTCCAAGATCAACAATATAATCGGCAGATTTAATGATATCAAGATTATGCTCCACCACGATCAAAGAATGCCCGGCATCGATTAACTGCTGAAAGCAGCTCATCAGTTTTTGAATATCATCCATGTGAAGTCCAACGGTCGGCTCGTCAAACATAAAAAGCATCGTATCGGTAGTGCCCCGGGCCATAAAGGCGGCCAGTTTAAGCCTCTGCGCCTCGCCGCCCGATAGTGTGGTGGCAGGCTGGCCCAACCTTAAATAACCCAACCCTGTTGCCTGAAGATACTCCAGACCCCTAATAATGCGTGGCGAGTCGTGAAAAAAGGAAATGGCCTCCTCCACGGTCATTCCCAGTACTTCATGGATATTCTTGTTTTTATATTTAACATCGAGCACCCGTTTCGAGAATCTCTTACCATTACATTGTTCGCACGTCACGAAGATATCCGCAAGGAATTGCATATCTACCACAAGAGAACCGGCGCCCTCGCAATGTTCACACCTGCCGCCAACCACATTGAACGAAAAAGAACCCGCATCCAGATTACGCATCCTGGCATCCCGGGTTGATGCAAAGAGCTTTCTGATTTCATCGAATACCTTTACGTACATAATGGGGTTAGATCGCGGGGTACGGCCTATGGGAGATTGATCAACAAGGATAACGTCTTTAATAAACTGCACGCCGTCGATATCTTTATGTTTTCCCACGAATCCACCATAACCTCCGAGTTTCTTCTTCATCGCACCGTAGAGGGTATCCTGTACGAGGGTGCTTTTCCCAGACCCGGACACACCCGTTACACAGACCAGCATATTCAGGGGAAATGTTACATCGATATCTTTTAGATTATTTTCAGACGCCCCCCTTAACACAAGAGCCTTGCCGGCAGATTTTCTCCGTTTGGAGGGTACCTTGATTGCTTTGTTGCCTTTTAAATATTGTCCCGTAAGCGACCCGTTCTCTCCCGGTAAATTTTTATACGAACCCTGATACACCAGAAGCCCGCCCTGTTCGCCCGCACCCGGCCCCAGGTCAAGTATTTCATCTGCGGCCTTGATTACCTCTCTGTCGTGCTCAACCACCACCACCGTATTTCCTATATCCCGCAGCCGTTCGAGTATCTGGATTAATCTGTCCGTATCCCGCGGATGAAGCCCAATGCTGGGTTCATCCAGTATATACAGGGTATTTACCAGCGAAGAGCCGAGCGATGTTGCAAGATTTACCCTCTGTGCCTCTCCGCCGGATAGTGTGCGAGTCAGACGGTCAAGGGTGAGATATTCCAGGCCGACCTTTATCATGTAATCTAATCGCTTCAGTATCTCTTGCAAGATTAAATGAGCAATGTTTTTTTCATGCTCAGAAAGCGCTGGTTCCCGAAAGAAGCGGTAAACCTCCTCAATCGTCATGGCGCATATTTCTGCAATATTTTTATGATGAATCATGACATTCAGGGCATGTTCTTTCAGGCGGGTACCCTTACACGTTGCGCAGAGATTGTATCCCCTGTATTTACTCAGAAAAACACGGATATGCATCTTGTATTTTCGCTGTTCCAGCCATGCAAAGAAGTCATAGATTCCGCAAAATTCCTTTGTTCCTTCCAAAATGCATTTCACCTGTTCTCCGGTCAATTCACGAAAGGGAACATCCAACGGAATATTATACTTGTGAGCATTATTCCTGAGTGATTCATACATCTCTGTGTACGTAGGCGTATTCCACGGCGCAATTGCCCCTGCTGCTAAAGACTTCTCCCTGTCTGGTATGACAGCGTCCAGATTAATATCAATCGTGTGTCCAAAACCCTGGCATTTCTGGCAAGCGCCAAGGGGGTTGTTAAACGAAAAGAGCGCAGGCGAAGGCTCTGGATATTCAAGAGTGCAGTAACTGCAGAAGAATTGTTTGCTATACCTGAGTTCGATCCAGGGAATACCTTGAATTTCAAGTATATTACCCTTTATTTGAGCATGGGAAGAACCATCCTGGGGAGTATAGATAATACTTAAATGACCGCTCCCCAACCGGTATGACGATTCCAGGGAATCCACGAGGCGTTCTTTTATATCCTCTTTTACAACTAACCGGTCGACGATGCCATAAACGGCCTTTGCGGAACGGATATCCCAATCCTTTATTTCCGAGGTAATATCAATAATCACGCCGTCAGCAAGTATCCTCACCAATCCCCGCTCCTTGAGAATGTCTGTCTGCGTTTGACCTGAAACTTCTTTACTTACCTTGATGGGGAATGCGACCAGAAATCTTGTGCCTTCGGGTAATGACAGGATGTTTTCAACGATATGGGATACCGTGTCTACCTGTACCTGCCGCTTGCAGGTATGACAGTACGTCTTTCCAATCCGCGCAAAGAGCAAGCGCAGGTAATCGTTGACTTCTGTGGCAGTGCCAACCGTGGAGCGTCTATTCTTTACCGGATTTTTCTGTTGGATAGCTATAGCCGGAAGGATTCCCTCGATGTGGTCGACATCGGGTTTGTCCATTCTCTCCAAAAACTGCCGCGCATAGGCCGAAAAGGATTCCACATAGCGCCTCTGGCCTTCAGCAAAAAGGGTATCAAACGCCAGGCTGGATTTCCCCGACCCACTCACCCCGGTAACCACCACCAGTTTCTTATGGGGAATTTCTACATCAATATTCTTTAAATTATGCACCCGTATACCGCGGGCGATAATGGACTTTTTCATATTCCGTACTTTTTTGGAGAACGCCATATTGTGAAATAATTCTTTTACTAAAGCGGATAATTATATCATTTTATCAAGGACAATACTATTGATTTTGTGGTTACGATAATGGTACATTTCTCTCTTTTCGTGCCCTGTTGCGAGCCTTATGCTCATGATGATTTACCCTGAAAAAGGTGGCAACAATCTAGTTTTTTGAAAAAACCGATGAAAAATATTTGTTTGGATGGACAGAATAAACAGGTCGCTCCTCTGGAGTTGAATATAGTATTCGTATTCAACGCCACAAACAGTCGGCTCCGAAGGAGCCGGAGGGAAACAAATAGGTCTCGCGGAGGCAACAATGCAATTTGTGATCAAAAAGTTGAAGAGTTAAATCTTTGGTGTCGGTATCTGAGATACAGGGAAAGATTTGTACAAATATAAAAGGAGTCAATATTTTAATTGCATAGGAATTTTCATTTTATTTAAGCGAGTTTTGAGGCGGTGTTGGTAGGACAAGCGTCTCGCTTGTCCCGTCCTGTACCTGTTTGTTGCTTTTGATTTGGTCAACCGAGACGGTTGACCTACCAATTTCTTCTAACTCGATAGCAGGAATTCAAATTTTCTACTTCTTAATCCAGGACAATAACGTCGGCAAGTTGTCCCACAGCATATTTTTCTGCGTCTTCGCGGACGATGAGCAAAGAGTTGGCCCGTGTTGTAGACAGGAGGTCGGCAGAGCCGTGCCATTCTACGGGCGAGACATGCCATTGATTGTTCTGCGCATGAAGGTACGCGGGACGGTATTCACGGCGTTTTCTTTTAACAAATATCTCCATTTCTACGATCGCCTTTACCATCGTTCTGTGGAGGGTAGGAAATCCCATCATCTTCCGAATGGTGGGATAAATGAATAATTCAAAGGTAACGAAGGATGCCACGGGGTTTCCCGGCAGGGCAAAAATAAAGGTCTTGTCTTTTTTGCCAAAAATGACTGGTTTTCCCGGACGCAATGCCACCTTCTCAAAATAAATATGGG
>CAYJME010000015.1:0-22810 GCA_964370795.1 uncultured candidatus Brocadiaceae bacterium | reverse complement strand
TATTCAAATCCTTCATCTCATCGCCGACAAGGTCGTATTCACCCATCGAAACGCCGCCGGAAAGGATGAGAATATCCTTGTTTAAACCCCTGCACATGATGTTGGTAATTTCCTCTTTTCTGTCTTTGATAATACCCAGGAGTTCTACTTCTGCCTTCATCCGTCTGGCCTGCGCTGCAAGGGAATAACCGTTGCTATTTCGTATCTGGGCGAGAGAAGGTTTTGTGCCTACCTCCACTAATTCGTCGCCGGTGGAAATGATGCCTATCGTTGGCGCTGAATATATCTCAACAGATGATTTTCCTACCGTTGAGAGGATGCCTATTTCCTGCGGTCTGATAATCATACCCTTGCGAAGTACGGTCTGGCCAACTTTCATATCCTCGCCGCACTTTGAAATGTTACTGCCTTTCTTGATTGATTTAAGTATTTTTGCCCGGTTCGGTGAAGAAATGTCCTCCGTTTCCTCAAATTTAACCACGGCGTCGGCTCCTTCGGGTACGGCGGCGCCTGTCATAATTTTAGATGCCTGTCCGCGCCCTACTTTTTTCCGAGGCATGTAGCCAGCGGCAATATCTTCAATAACCGTTAATTCAACCGGGGCATTCGTGGTATCTTCGGCGATAACGGCATATCCATCCATTGCCGAACGGTCAAAGGGTGGCATATCAATATCCGATTGGACATCCTGGGCAAGACAAAATCCCAGCGAACTTTCAAAGGGAACTAATCTTGATGGAAGCGGCTCTATTACATCGGTAACAATTTTGGCTGCGGTATCGACTGTTATCATGGCGTCATAAGTGTTTATAGGTTAATTCATAAAAAATACATACGATATATTTGCACATCTATGAGAAAATTTTTCTTATGGTAAATAAACAACCAGGATAAGTCAAGGATTGATATGGAAAACTTATTCTCCGAATGCATCGGTACTTAAGATTATTGACTTACCCCTGGTAAATTGATAGACTTTTTTCAGCTTTTCAGATTAACGCAAAGGCTTTTTTCTTTAGACTGTTTCATAACACAGGAGCGAAACTATTGAGTTGTTTTAAAAAGAAAGACATACTTCAATGGATCGGGGTATCAGGTATTTTGCTTAGTGTTCTAGGTGGCTGTGCTCAATGGTCTGCCGGGAAACGCACAATTTTTCCTCTGTATAAAAAATATACTTTAAACATTACGGGAAATGGGTGGGAGCCAATGAAAGCAGGTAAAGAAGATATGGCGTTGTGGAATAAACAATCTCATGCCATGATGGTCTTTATCACCAGTGACCTGGAAAACAAGAAATATACCCTGGAAATACTCAATACCCAGCTTTTTATTGGATTAAAAGGAAAGAAGATACTCTCAAAGGATCAGATAACTATCGACAATCAAAAGGCTATGCATACTATTCTGGTTGGCAGTGTAGATAATCAACAGTTAAAAATAGACTCGTATGTCATCCAGGCAAAGGGCCATGTTTATGATTTAGTGTACTGGGCGCCATCTGATTCGTTTGAGGATGTCCGCAGTGATTTTGAAAATGCGGTAAAATCATTCAAGCTCCGGGAAGAATAGTATGTTAAAGAATATTTTAATACCCATTGATGAAGCATGTAAAAGGGTTATCTTCTCCCTGGGTCAGGCCACGTTATTGGCAATGAAGGGACTTGGGGGGATTTTTATCCCGCCTTTTAATGTAAAAATTACCCTCAGAGAAATAGATAACTTTGGCGCAGGTTCGCTCTTCCTTGTAGACCTCATTGCGCTCTTTACCGGAATGGTCATGGCACTTCAAACAATTTATGGATTGAGTTACTATGGCGCTGAAATGTATGTTGGGAGTGTTGTATCACTGTCTCTGGTGAGGGAATTAGGGCCTGTTCTTACATCAATTATGGTTGGTGCACGGGTGGGTTCTGGCATTGCAGCAGAGATTGGTTCCATGCAGGTAACAGAGCAGATTGACGCCATGCGCGCCCTGGGAGCAAGCCCTATTAAAAAACTGGTAACTCCCAAGATTCTGGCAGGAATGATTACGCTTCCTTTGCTTACGGTTACGGCGGATATTGTTGGAATTTTTGGGGGTATGATTATATCCCTCTTTGAACTTGAGATTCATCGCACTTTTTATATCAATTCTGTTTTAACAACGGTCAAGATGACAGATTTTCTGAGCGGGGTAGGGAAGACGGTGTTTTTCGGATTTCTCATCGCGGTAATTGGTTGTTATTTTGGTTTAAAAACAACGGGTGGAACAACGGGCGTTGGACGTTCTACAACAATTACCGTGGTAACTATCTCCATTTTGATCCTTATTTCCGATTTTTTTCTGACAAAATTGTTCCTCGTTGT
This sequence comes from uncultured candidatus Brocadiaceae bacterium, assembly GCA_964370795.1. GTDB lineage: Bacteria > Planctomycetota > Brocadiia > Brocadiales > Brocadiaceae > JAHFOW01. The sequence continues at coordinate 20,461 of CAYJME010000015.1, read as the reverse complement.
ATTTTAGAAAAATGTTTTTAAATTAGGTTTTGTTTTGCACGGCAAAACAAAACGACTTTTTATTGTAGCGCCGAACCCTTGTGGTCGGTAATAAACTGCTTAATCCGTTTAAACGGTTTGAACGGTTTGAACTGTTTAATCTGTGCAAACGGTTATGGGGATAAACCCCCGCGCTACGAGATCGTTTTGAAATTCCTTAACATCGAGATATGAGAGGTTATGAAACTTTTTGTATGTCCAGAATAATTATTGAATTCAAAGATGTACATAAATCCTTTAATGGAGTCGTGGTTCATAATGGAATCAATTTATCCGTCCAGGAGGGGGAAATTATTTCACTCCTTGGAGGGAGCGGTTCAGGGAAAAGCGTCCTTATCAAAGAATTAATTGGACTTATACAGCCCGATAAAGGAGAGATTGTAGTTCTGGATCATACTATAACCGGGATGAATGAGAATGCACTCATTAAACTGCGCGAGCATGTCGGGATGTTGTTTCAGGGGGCTGCACTTTTTGATTCACTCACGGTATTTGAAAATATTGCATATCCTTTTCGTGAGCATCTCAAACTAACGGAGAGGGAAATTCGAAAGCGGGTTGCAGAAAAATTGAAACTCGTAGGATTGAGCGGTATCGAAACCAAGATGCCGGCAGAACTGAGCGGTGGTATGAAAAAACGTGTCGGGCTGGCGAGGGCAATTGCTACGGAGCCTGAAATTATTTTGTATGATGAACCCACAACGGGCCTGGATCCGATCAATGCCCAACGGATCAATGAGTTGATTGTTGAATTGCGGAGGAAACTGGGCATAACAACCATTGTGGTAACCCATGACCTCCACTGTGTAAAGACCGTTTCTGACCGGATTGCTATGCTTTATGAGGGAAAGATTGTTGCAGTTGGGACATGGGAAGAACTCACGAAGTCAAACATTCCGGCAGTAAAAGATTTTCTGAGTGGTAATATTTGTGCATAAAGGGGGATTTTTTATGACAAAGGAACAATTTGCTCAATTACGCGCGGGAATTTTTACCCTGATAACCCTGCTGGGTTTTGGTGCCATGATATTCATCCTGGGCAGTCAGAAGGGGTATTTTAAACCACAAATTACTTTAAAGACAAGGTTTCTCAATGTATATGGACTAAAAGAAGGGGCTCCCGTACGGTTTATGGGGGTAGAAATTGGAAAGGTTGAGGACGTTATTTTACCCGGCGGATTAGCCTGTGATGGAATTGATGTAATTATGAAGGTGGATAAATCGGTACAGCATAATCTTACCAGGGATTGTGTTGCCACCATTAAATGGCTGAGTTATGTAACCGGTGACTCTTATGTAGAAATTGCCACGGGTGTGTGCCGCGAATCTACGGTGGAAGATGGCGATACCATAAAAAGTGCAGAGCCGCGCAATTATGCCGCCGGGCTTGAAGGTGGTATGAATATGATCGAATCATTTTCAAAAATACTCAAGAAACTGGATGAAAGCGGCGTTGTAGAGTCGTTAAGCAATGTAACGGTATCACTCAATGAAAGTGTGAAAAATTTCCAAAAAGGAGAAGGCTTGCTCTATGCCTTGCTCTACGACCCTAAAGGCAAACAACTCATGGACAATCTGGTTTCAACATCAAAATCCCTCAATGAGATTACTGAAAAGATTGACAATGGAGAAGGAACGATTGGCGCCCTGGTTGCCGATCCTGCACTGTACGATAATCTCAGGGGTCTTCTCGGTGGCGCTGAGCGTAGCTTTATTTTACGAAATCTCATTCGTAAAAGCATTGCAAAGGGAAAAGAGGATAACAAACAATAAGCCCCTTTTCCAGCTTTTATATCTTCTCAACCAACCTGTTTATTTTCAGGCTTATGCAGAACCGAACCACCCGGAATATAAACGATGTGCCGTCAGTGACTTCCTTGTAGTAAGTACAGAGGAAGACTGCTTACTATTTCAAAAGCCTCTGAATGCCAAATTAAACCTGATTGACTGAACTATGTATGAACCATATCGGAATGTACCTGATACACGCGTTTGTATTCACTTTCACATGCCATGAGAGATTCGTGATTTCCCGTTTCAACGATACGTCCGTGTTTCATGACGATAATCCTGTCACAGTGCTGGATTGTTGAAAGGCGGTGGGCAACGATAATGGTCGTTCTTCCTATAATCAGGTTGTTTATTGCGTCCTGCACCAGTTTTTCAGATTCGTAGTCCAGGGAAGAGGTCGCCTCGTCGAGAAGCAGAATAGATGCGTTTTTCAGGATCGCACGCGCGATGGCGATCCGCTGACGTTGTCCGCCGGAGAGCTTTACGCCCAATTCACCAACGACCGTATCGTAGCCTTTGGGAAGACTCATGATAAAATCATGGATGTTTGAGGCCTTTGCTGCGGCCTGAACATCTGCCAGGGTAGCTTCTCTTTTGCCGTAGAGGATATTTTCGTACAGGCTGCGGTTAAAAAGGAAGGTTTGCTGGGTTACCATTGCAATATGCGAAAGGAGGTCGTCCCGTTTAATCTTGCGGATATTAATACCATCGATTTCAACGCTACCCTTAATAGGATCATAAAAACGGGGGATGAGGTTTACCAGGGTTGATTTGCCCGCGCCGCTTCCGCCAACAATGGCAACAACTTCCCCTTTGTGGATGGTAAGGTTTAAGCCCTTCAGGATAAGTTCTTCATGTCCGTCATACGAAAAACTTACCTCATTAAAGGATATTCCCTTTTCTATCTTTTTTAAGGGAACTGCCTCTCGGTGGTCTTTAATCGTTGGCTCCGTGGCGAACAGTTCAAACACCCTGCTTACACCCGAAAGAGATTCCTGGAGGGTCGCATAGCTCTTGGCCAGTTTCTTTACGCCGGTTATTACCATAAAACCCGTGGCTGTAATGAACCCGGCAAGTTCGCCAGGCGTAACCCTTCCGGAAACGACTATATAACCTCCACAGACAATCAGGGCTGCAAGGCCAATAGTATAGAGAAACTCGCTTACGCCTTCATTCATGGCCTTTGTTTTCACCAATTTTAACCTTTTATGGAAGAAGCGTTCGCTGATCTCATGAATATCACGGCTTTCTTCTACCTCCATCTTGAATGCCTTCACAATTCTGATGCCGGTAAACATCTCGCGCAGGGCGTCCGTAAGGTCTGAGAGGTGTTTCAGACTGCCCTTCCCATGTTTCTTGATCTTTTTGCCCATAGTAAGCGCAGTAAAAAATATTACCGGAAAGGCAATGAGGGTTAGCAGTGAGAGCTTCCAGCTAAAATAAAACGACAGCGTCAGTCCGCAGATCAGCTTCATAGGTTGAAGGAGGATTTCGTCAAAAAGGACGCTGAGGCCAGACTGGGTAGTGGCGATATCATTGGTGAGCCGGGAGATCAAATCACCGCTCTTCCGGTTTTCAAAGAAACTCAGGGGTTGCAGCAGGAGGTGATCGCAGACCTTATTTCGAATATCCACAACTACAGCCCACATGACCCGATTCCTGAAATATTGCTGATAATAGCAAGAAAGGAAGATAAAAGGGGCAATAATTGCCATGGTGATACCGATGCTGGTAAATGAGCTTGTTGCGTGTTTATGGATTGTTTCGATGAACTTGAATTTATTGAGTACCTGTTTTTTAAACTGTTTTGCCGACGATGTGTCCCCGGATGCCTGGATCGTCTGGTCAATATCAATTTTTGGTAATTCGGCAGTTTTCTGTGTTTCACCCCTGAGGAGCCTATCTACAATGGGCTTGATTAATGAAATCTGTATACCGCTCATCGAAGTATATATGAACATGGTAAAAATGGCCATCGTCATATATTTCCAGTAGGGTCTTACAAAAGATAATAACTTTACACATTCCCGAACAACAGCGCTGTTAATCATGATACATTTCTTTTAATAAAATTGAACGAAGTAACGAAGGGTAAAGAGGCAAGCTACATCTTCAGGTGAAGAATTTTACCAGGGAATTGTTCCATACTTTTACGATAAGCGGGTTGTTGAGTATGCAAATTTCTTCCTGCAAACATCCAAAAATGTTATCACATCATACCCTTTTTTTCAATGAATAAAAAATAATTAAATTTCCTTGAAAGACTTTGAAATCACAGTACAATGATAAAACATTCATTAGTTCGCAATATAAGTTTTATCAATAATTTACATCATAATTTTAATATACAAAACCTATGAGTAAAAGGTGGGTATTTCTCCCTCCTCATAAGACGCTGCAGTCTGAAATTGCAAGTAAACTCAAAATATCACCCTTGATGGCACAGGTGCTCATCAACCGTGGGGTTACTGATGTTGCCTCTGCTAAAAATTTTCTTCAGCCGCAACTAGCGGCGCTGGCAGATCCTTCGTTTCTTCCTGACATTGAAAAGGCGTCCATCCGGATCAACGAAGCGGTACGAAAGGGAGAAAATATTGTCATTTACGGGGATTACGACGTCGACGGGTTGTCTGCTACCGCCCTCATGTACCGGTGTCTGAAGCTGGTAGGGGCGCAGGTGAGTTATTATATCCCTGAACGGCTGGAAGAGGGGTATGGTCTGAATGCAGATGCAATTAAAAAACTCAAAGAGGGTGGGGCGGACGTCATCTTAACCGTTGACTGTGGCATCAATGCCTGCAATGAGGCCGATATTGCCCGTATGTATGGCATCGATTTGATTATTACCGACCATCATCAGCCTGGCCAGCAGATACCAAATGCCTTTGCCGTGGTGAATCCGAAGCTCGTGACGTCGTCGAATGTGTTCAAAGACCTTTCCGGGGTAGGTATTGCCTTTAAACTTGCATGGGCTATAGGGCAACATTTTTCACCCCAAAAAAGGGTATCTCCGGAATTCAAGGATTTCCTGTTAAATGCGGTTGGATTAGTAGCGCTGGGCACCATTGCCGATGTGGTCCCGCTCGTGGGTGAAAATCGTATCCTCACCAAATACGGCCTCTCTGCATTACAACACACAGAAATCCCCGGTTTGCGAGCGATTCTCGATATTGCGGATCTTTCCAGAACAAATCTTGATGCCTTCCATGTGGGGTTCCGCCTCGGCCCCCGGATCAATGCGCCAGGGCGCATGGGTCGGGCCGGCATCGTGGTTGAGATGTTGACTACGACAAGCAAAGAGCGGGCGGTCGAAATTGCCAACTTTCTGGAGCAGGAAAATAAAAGAAGACAGGATATTCAGGTTGATATCATGTCGTCAGCAAGACAAAAGGTTTTGAAAGAGATAAACCTTGATGAGTCTGCCGCCCTTGTGCTGGCAGACTGTGCGTGGCATCCGGGCGTTATCGGAATTATTGCCTCGAAAATTGTAGAGGAATTTAACCGGCCTACCGTAATGATCGCTATAGCTGATGAAATAGGCCACGGCTCGGCGCGTTCCATTCCCTCCTTTCACATATTGGAGGCATTGGAATGCTGCAGAAGCAAGCTGCTTTCGGTGGGTGGTCATGCGCAGGCTGCCGGATTAAAGATACACGCCGATAATATCAATGAATTTCGTGAAATGCTCAATAGCGCAACATCGCAAAGACTGACCAGGACAGATTTACAACCCATCTTAAATATCGATTTAGAAGTTACCCTTTCTATGTTATCCGGCGCATTAGTTTCAGAGCTTGCGCGTCTGGCTCCCCATGGAGAAGGCAATAACGCTCCGGTTTTTGCTGCCATGAACTTAAAAGTGGTTGGGCAACCGCGACGTATTGGCACAAAGGGACAGCATCTGAGTTTTTACGTCAGACAGGGAGACATTGCCCTCAGGACGATTGCCTTTGGAATGGGAGATTATATTGACCGACTCCAGCAGAATGGCAGGACGTGTTCAGTCGCATTTGCCCTGAAAATGAATACCTGGATGAATAACGAGAACCTGGAGTTGGAGGTTAAAGATATAAAGTTTGATGAATGATGAGCCATATCGATATCCCGGATGGGTGGGAATGCGCTGCCGGGCACATACAACAAGACACAAAAACATGTATCGTTATTGGCACCATTGACAGTGGCAAAAGTACCCTGTGTAAATATCTCATTCAGACATGGACGGCATCTGGTATAAACGTTGGATATGTGGACAGCGATCTGGGGCAATCCACGTTAGGCCCTCCGACTACCGTATGTTTGAAGGTCTTTAAAACACCTCCTCAAACAAGCGATTTTTCGAATCCCCCATTTCTTCATTTCGTGGGAAATACCTCGCCTGAAGGCTTTTTGTTGCAAACCCTTCTCGCCTTAAAACTACTGGTAGATAAATCCCATCGGCAAGGTTCCGGCATCACCCTGATTGACACAACAGGCTTTGTAGACGGGCCTGTTGGTCGTATACTGAAATTACACAAGATAGAAATCCTCCAGCCTCAAAGGATTATCGCAGTACAAATAGGGGATGAAATAGAACACCTGCTGGCAGGATATGAAAAAATGGGCTGGCAGGTCACACGGCTGACAAGCTCAAAAAGGGCGATTGCCCGAACACAGGCCGACAGACAGCGCTACAGGGCTGAAAAATACCGGGCATATTTTCAGAACGCAAAGATAGTTAAGTGTTCTCTGGATAAGGTTATATTACCGTCTTGCATCCTGGGTACCGGACAAAAGATACTCTCTTCTGAATATCCAAAGGAAGTTTTCGAACATTGTAGTAATATCCCCTATCTGGAAAAGTGTGGGAGGGAACTTCTGGTAATAGCAGAACGTATGGATACATCAGTGTCTTTATACAAATTAAGGAGTTATTTTGACGTTGCATCAATCGCGCTTATTGAGAAACACGAATTGAGAGACCTGCTTGTGGGCATGAATGACAGGGATAATAACACATTAGGCCTGGGTATAGTTGTTGATTTAGATCCCTACGCTGGCACATTAACCTTGTTTACCCCTGTGCCGGATATTCACAAGGTATCAACCGTACGTCTCGGAGCTATAAAGATTGAGTGCGGCGAGAGAGAATCGGGAAAGGCAAGGGTCATTCATTACGTGTAACTCAAATCTTCAGATTTGAGAGCGGTTGGTACGTGGCGACTTCTGTCGCTATACCATCTTGTATAACCATAGCAAGGTCATTTGGATCGAATGATGCTGAATGACTTCGTTCATATTGAGCATAATCAGGATTCTCTTTATTATGAACAATGCACTAATTATCTTCCTGAAATATCCCGAACCTGGAAAGGTAAAGACCCGCATTGCAAAGGCCATTGGCAACGAAAAGGCGTGTTTGATTTATAGACAACTGGCAGAAAAGGTTATCGCAAACGTTTGTCAGAAAAATCCAGGGACATATGACATCTATGTCTTCTTCACACCCCCCGATAAAGAACATGCAATCAAAACCTGGCTTACCCCGGTGTTTGATAAGAATGGGGGAGTCAACGTATATTATAAATCTCAAAGAGGCTATTCTTTGGGTGAAAGAATGTCTCTTGCATTCAGGGAAATATTGCCGGAACACCCGCATAAAAAGGGCATAATTATTGGCACCGATTGTCCTGAAATTGATGCATCGTTGATTGATGGCGCTTTTGAGGCATTACGTGAGAAAGATATTGTGATTGGGCCGGCTCATGATGGGGGTTATTATTTATTCGGCATGTCGAAATATATTGAGGACTTATTTGTAGACATAGATTGGAGTACGGACAGGGTTTTTAGGCAGACGATGGAAAAAGTGTATAAAAATAATTTATCCCGCACGATACTGAAAACCCTGAGGGATATTGATACATGGGAAGATTTATGTGCGTATTTTAGTTCCTCAGACGTTTCGCAACTAATGGACAAAAGAAAAGAAATGCGGTGAACTATTACTAAGGAGATTCCCTATTTCCTCTCTTTTTAATTGCGTGACCATACCACGTGAGGGCTTCTTTGAAGCTTCTATTGCTCACATGCGCCAGGAATGCCAGTTTTGCTGCCTCGGTGGATTTTTTGAGATGCCATGACCTTAGCGCATGATTGAGCGCATCCCGGTAATTTCCCCTGCCCAATTTATTCCTGCCTGTGGCGATCTCACACTCGGCCGCCTGCAAGATTGCTTGTAATGTTTGCAACTCGCATCCACATCGCGTACAGGTGGAGGAGTCTACATTCGTTTTTTTACACGAGGGACATTGAATTTCCATTAGTCCTCCAGATAAAAGATCATGTCTTCCAGAGAGGTATTTATTTCAGCCAGACGTTTCGTGTCTCCCGCATTTATCGCTTCACGACTTTTATCCAGCAAATCCCGGATCTCTTGTGCATCCTCTTCTCCGATAGAACTCAGCAATTTTTCTGCCCGTTTGCGGAGGTCTTTGGCTTTTGCCAGGAGGGGTTGCTTGTCTGTTCCTTCGCCCTCTATAATTTTAAAGTTAACATCGGAGATCTCTTCCTCCTCGAACTCCTCGTCACTTTCAGATTTGTCAATCAATAAAGAAGCTATATTCTTTTGAGCTTGTTCAATATCCAGGTGGGGTTTGATGTTTTTGGTATCCATGGTTACAACCTTTGAAAGACCCGTGCGTTTTTCGATAGCAGTAACCTTCAGGATACCATTAATATCAAGGTCAAGATTTAATACGATTTCATTCCCCTCCGGAACCATGCTCAATCCCTTGACTAAAAAATCACCGATGAAAATATTGTCCTCCGCAAGAGGTTCCTCCCCCTGATAAATTCTTACCTTTACCTCCGACTGGTTGTCAACGGTAGTGTAGAAAACATCTCCCTTGCTCACGGGCAGAGGGGTATTCCGCTTGATGATAGGAATAAAGACGTCATGATGAAACTGTCCATCGTATTCCCCTATTGCGCTGGTGCCAAAGGTGTAGGGGGTAATATCAACCAGAATTGAATGTGTTTTGTGACCCGCAATAACGCCGCCCTGAATCGCAGCGCCCATAGAAACGATCAGATCCGGGCTGATTTCATAATGGGGTTCAATCCCTATTTCACTTTTTATGATTTCATGGACAAGAGGGGTGCGAGTTGCGCCGCCAACAAGGATTACCTTATCGATATCTTTTGGCAGGATCGATGCGTCTTTCAGACACATTTGAATACAATTCAAGGTCTTTTGCAACAGGGGGCGGATCATTTCTTCATAATTATTTCTGGAAATTTCTACGTCGAGATGCAGGTCTTTATAAATATACTCCTCCCGTATCCTTGCAAAAGGATAATCAGAAAGCTCCCGCTTGGCCTTTTCTGAAGATACCAGGAGCCGTCTCCTTGCCCTGATGTCCTCGTTCAAGTCAACACTATGCCTTGCCTTGAAATCCTGTATGACGTGATTGATTATTAACTGGTCAAAATCATCTCCCCCAAGTTTGGTATCGCCGTGACTTGCCTTGACCTCCACGACTCCATTTTCAACGACCACGAGAGAGACGTCGAATGTGCCGCCGCCAAGGTCGTAAACCAGGAGTTTGTGATTCTCTGCATGTCCTGCGTCATAAGCAAGGGCAGCGGAAGTTGGCTCATTGATAATCCTGACTACGTCGAGTCCCGCCAGTAAACCTGCATCCTTCGTTGCCTTTCTCTGGCTGTCATCAAAATATGCCGGAACGGTAATAACGGCTTTTTCTACTTTTTTACCAAGATGTTTTTCCGCATGCTTCTTTAACTCCAGGAGAATGAAGGAAGATATTTCCTCCGGGGAAAATTCCTTATCACTCAATCTGACCCGCACGTGTTCTCCCATTTTTCGTTTAATGGATAACACCGTAGATTCAGGGTCTGAAATTATTTGATTTTTCGCCGTTCTGCCGACAATGAGTTTACCGCTCTTGTCAATGCCAACACACGAAGGCATAATTGGATCGCCGTCAACAGCAATAACCTTTGGTTTTCCATCCTCCAAAATGGAAATTTCTGAGTTGGTGGTGCCCAGATCAATTCCGACAATTGTTTCCATATATTATTTCCTCTCCTTCATTTTTGCAATTTTAACCTCGGCAAATTTTATAATTTCCCCTTTATACAAAAAACCAGGGGCCATTTCTTCGATAACCTGATTATCGGGATAGTTCTCGGTGTGTTCAACAGCAACGGCTGTCATATATGCAGGATCAAAGCCCATTCCAACCGTTTCAATCCTCGTGATGCCTTCCTTTTTCAATAATGTGTCCAGGTAAGAATAGGTAATGTCAAATCCATCTTTAAACCCGTTCCATGCGTTCCGCCAATGTGCATCGTTTTTAAAGAATGTTTTTCTGGGGGGAGATAATAATCTCTTCTTTAATCTCTCCATTCTTTCCAGGACGTCAACTAATGGGACAAAAATGGGTTTTCGGGAAAGAAGTTCATCCTCCTTTTTTTCCTTATCCATCTGGGATAATCTGCTTTGGAGGTCGGTAATGATTTTCTGGAAATCAGACAAACCTTCCCCGAAGCGCGTAAGAACTTCCTGGTTTCTCCTTCCCCCGACGCGGAGTTCGTTTCTCAGCACGCACAATTCCTGGTAAAATGAATACAAATCAGGTTCATCAGGCAGAGGATTCGTTTCCGGGGTTTCTCTTAATTCGTTGAGCCACTGCTTAAAGTCGCTTTCAAGGGCGGATTTCCATGATTCAAAATTGCCATCGGCGCTTGTTCCTTCCTCATACATTTCTGAGTAACTCCTTTAACGTGTCAAAGGTTGGCGGTTTTCTTTTCCCCGCCCTTTGTATCTCGAGCGATAATGCCGCAAAAGGGCGGTTAATGGGGATATCTTTATTGAATAAGTAAAATTCCAAACGTTTTTTTTCATCCTTGATAGATTCGTATGCATTTGCTATCTCCTTAAACCTCTCCGGCGCCCTGTCGGGCGGATACGTCTTTATTAATTCCAGGTATGCGCTGCGAATGGTCTTATCATCGGCAGTTGGGGCAATGCCTAATAATTCGTATGGCGTCATATAGTAGCTTTCCTCAAATTCTATTCAATGTTCTTTATTCTAAAACCTGTGGTGAGATGAACCGTTTCTTACCCGCTAACGTTTTCTCTTTCCCTTCCCACCCTCTTTCCGATGCATTTCGCCAAATACCTTTTCTAAGATTTCCATCCCGCCTTCGAGATCGGTATCGTCGCCATCAGTAGAATCGCCAAAATTAAACATATTCCCGACCTTCAGCATTTCTTCCAGACTTTTAATTTTCTTTTGTAAATTCCTTGCCAATTCCACGTCGTTTCTCTTTTCTGCAAGGTGGAGGATACGCTTGAGTTCATCAATATCTTTCCTTCCGGGCTGGTAGTAATCACTTCTTATTTGCGATTGGTATTTTAAATGGTGGATGCGAGGGTCATCCCTGTCTTGCAGCAGCATTTTTTTGATATATACGTCAGCTAATTTGCGCGCTTGTTTATCAGAGAGGGCAAAAGAAATAATGCCAATAGCGTCATCCCGTGAACACGGTTTATCGGATGCGTCAAAGGCATACTTAACAACCCTCTTCAGTTCTGATTTTATCCAGGTAAAGCCAAAAACATTAATATAGTGGTAAACCCTTAATAAAGCTATGGCATTTTCAGTTGTTGGTGGAAGTCGCCACGCCTCTTCAACCGATGCGCACAGTTTTTGTGTATAAGCATCAGGCAGTTCATAACATCGGGAAATCAATTGAGTAAAGTAAAGGAGGGGAAGTAATTTATCGGCCTTCTCACGAGCAAGGCGTAATTTTTCATTGGCTGCGTCTTCATTTTTATTTTTAAATTCAAGGACAGCCCATCGTGCATAAATATAAGCATATCCTCTCGTAAAGTCATGCGGATTCGACGTTCCATTCTTTAGCGCATTTTCGTAGAGTTCCCTTCCCTGTTTCACCTGTCCTTTATCAAAACAGACATGGGCAGCCCTGAGGTACAAAGGGGCAAGATGATCTTTTATGGTACTGTCCAGCGGGTCCAGCCGGGCAGCCTGCTCAAGGTACTTTATTCCCTTGATATATGACTTGCGTTCGACACATCTTGTCCCAGCCCTGGTCAGGATGGCAGTATCATCGGGGAAAAGCGGGATCATTCTATCCAACAGTTTGTTTGCTTTTGACTTATTATCAGTCTTTTCATATACCTTTAACAACCCCAGATATGCATCTTTGTTATCCTCATCCGTGCTTATGCTTTTGTTGAAATAATGTTCGGCAAGATGCGCATTCCTCAATGGGTCCTTATTTTTTCTGACGGGGAACCAGGGGAAAAGAGGAGGTTCTTGCATTTTCTCCAGAGCGAACATCGAACCAAGACGCGAACACAAAAGGGATTCCAATTTGTTATTATTGCCAAAAACTTTTGTATAGGTTTTTAGAAAATGCCCCCATGACTCTGCACAGTCATTATCATCCTCATTATCCGTACGGTCTTTTTCGGAAAACTGGCTCAATGCTTTGTAAACCAGCACCTGCTCAAGGCCGCATTCAGGGGACGTTGCCATAGTTTTGTCCAATAAATCGGTAAGATACCTTATTGCCAATTCGTGGGGCAAGTGGTGGATGCTGTTAAAATAGAATCGTGTAAGTATACCGGCAATATCAGGGCTTTCGGCAGGAAAGGACTTCATGTTTTTTCGAATGTGACCGTAAGAATCATAGTAACGCCCTGTCTTCCAGAGGAAATCAGCCTTTGGCAAGGCGGATGCAAGTTCTGGATAACCGGCGACTACACACATTCTTTGCAGGAGTGACTCATTGAGTATCTTTTGTTCCATCAACTTACTGTCCAGGAGTGCCATATACGGTTGCGCAATACCGTGCAAAAGCGTGTCCGAAGAGAGACGCCCAAGGGCTTCAAGCGCCTTTTGATCCTCTTTTTTATAAAAAGCAATCAGCCCTTTAATAAACAATTTCCAGTGAGAAAAAAGGGAATGCACCCCAATTCCCTTTACCCTGAGCCATCCGTCTTCATACTTTTCCGCAGAAATGTCTTCCAACGCCTGCCGGACAGCATATAATTCTTCATGTATCTCAGGACAGATTTGTTTTAGCCGGGGAAATTCACGAAATGCGATAACAAGGGTATCGGCTACCAATGGTGATGCCTGAACCGTTGCTCTGTTTTTTCCCTGCGACAGGAGATCGGCATATATCCTCGCAACGCCGTCATAATCTTTCTTTTTCATGGCAATCAGCATATCCAGAGCCCCCTCATTTTTGTCCCCGGTGAGCGCTTTTATATTGTCGATAATTTGAGCCGCATCCGAGAGTTGTCCATTCTGGATCATCTGATTAGCCAGGCCGTTATAACACTCCAAAAGTTCAGGAAGATATTTTTCTTTGTCAAGTTTGCAGAGTTCCTTAAAACCATCTTTCGCCTGCCGAAACCTTCCCTTTGCCAAATCGTCTCTCGCCTGCTGTTCTATAACCTCAGGGAAGAAAAACGATTTCTGCTGAGCGGAATGTTCCTTTCCTTTGTTCTTTTCGTTTGACATAGTACGACTTTCTGTTTCAAACTACCCCTCCCCTGAGCATAAAATATTAAAATATTGGGGAATTTTTCAAAAAACTAAATTGTTGCCAATATTGTTATCGTGGGTTCGCTCTTTCGATAAAAAATATAGCACAAAAAGATAGCAAATTACAATCTAAAATCAAGACATCAATAAACGCTAATACCCGAGAAACAAAACAAAAGGATTAGTGTCAATGTGCGTTCATTCGCAGTTGCGGTTGATGTAAATTGGATAAGGAAACTTTATCATTCGAAATTCCTTGTTCGATATTCGTGATTCAATAATACGCATGAAATACACCCCTTATACGAGAGATTTTGCATATTTTTACGCTTTCTTGTGAGCCTTTGGCTCATGTGGGTCTACGATGATTATTTGATACATGGAATATTTATACTTTAGTCCTTAATAAGATTTGTGTAGAATCTCATCATTACCATGAATTCGGAGGAATATTTTTGTTGTATTTGGTGACGCATGATAAATGTCCTGGTTTTTAAAACAAATGGATTTCATTTTGGTATTGATACAACCTCTGTGCGGTCTGTATCAAAAAATCTTACGGTGGTCAACGATGCTTTTTCTTCTGGCCCATCAGGTAGATTTGTTGAAATTGATGGACGAAAAACGCCGGTGGTGGATTTTCTGAATGCTGGGGTGGAAAAGAATTGGTGGACTCATTTTATTATGGTATCATTTGCAAATAACGAATGGGTAATTCCGATAGATGAAGTAATCGATATCTTTCAGGTCGAGGAGAAAGATATACTGCATATTCCGGTATTTGTGGAAAAGCACCTGTCAATGCAGTTATTTCGCGGTGTATTCAACATGAAAGATACCTTGATATTCATGCTGGATGTAAACAAGTTTTTTTCACGCGCAAATTCTTTACAGACAAAAACCAATCAATGCTGTTAATTTTAAAGAGACGATGCTATTTTTTTGAACATCCTATGTTTTAAGGATAATTATGAGCGATGGTTTTGATTTAACAGCCTTTATCCCGAAGTTTGCTGATGAAAACCGGGATAGGATACAAAAAGTAAATAAGGCAATCCTGTCCTTTGAAAAAAACCCGGCCGATCTCGAATTATTGAAAGAGATTATGCGGGGGATACATACCTTAAAGGGGACAGCCAGGATGATGGGATTTAATGATATCGTAGACTTGTCCCATAAGGTGGAGGATGTGTTTGTAAAAATCAAAGAGAAAGGTCTGCAAACCACAAGAGAACTCTACGACGTTGTTTTTCGTGCACTGGACACCCTCGCAAACATGGTAGAAACAAAACTGAAGGATGCGCAGACACCCATTGACATACAGGATATGTGTGGTCAGTTAGAAGCGGTTTTAAGCGGCAATGTTGATCAAATAAGGAAAGAGGCGTCTCCGCCACCGCCGCTCATTAAGGAAAAGATCGGTACGGCACAAGTGTCCTCTGTTGAATCGCCTGAACAACCTGAAAAATCAGGCGTAGGTGATAGTTATGCACAGCCACCTTCAGATACGGTAAAGCCCAATGAGATTTATAAAGAAGATTATATATCGCCGCCTGGAGTGTCCGAGCCGAAGGGAGAACAAAAAAAGGCTTCAGATGAAGGAAAAGTTATCCAGGAAGGCAAAAAGACGATACGCATAGGTATGGATAAGATTCATGCCTTATATAATCATCTGGTTGAATTAATTATGACTCAGATGGCATTCCATCAAAGATACGAAGAAATGTTAAAAGTTAATCATTATATAAGGCAATTAAAGAAGACAAAAACCGAGATGGATGTTTATTTAAGACCACAGGAATTGGTTGATAAAAATTTGCACGAGATTATTACGCGATACAATACCATGGAAAAATGTTTGTTCGATGAGCTTGTAAGGAATAGTGGTGCGTATAAAGGGGACGTTGTTAAACTGGATACGATTACGGAAGACATTCGTCAACAGGTAATGTCCATGCGTATGCAACCTGTTTCAACCATATTCGATATGGCTCCTCGTCTGATAAGGGATATTGCCCGGCAATTCAATAAGGAAATTGAACTGGTCATTTCTGGCGGCGAGGTAGAGTTGGACAATATTATTATCGACATGTTAAAAGACCCCCTGGTACATTTACTGAGAAATGCGGTAGATCATGGTATAGAAGAACCGCCTGTCCGCATATCCCTGGGGAAGAAAGGTACTGGCGTTATTACCCTTAGCGCAAAACAGGAGGGTGAAAATGTTCTGGTCATAATAGGAGACGACGGAAAAGGTATCGACAGGGAACGGGTACAGGAAACGGCAATCCGAAAGGGTTTTCTGACTGCAGAAAATGCGCAAAAAATATCCGATGAGCAGGTTTATGAATTTATCCTGAAGCCGGGGTTTAGCACAAGCAGGATACTTACCGATACATCGGGACGGGGTGTTGGCCTTGATGTTGTAAAGACGGTGATTGACAGACTGAACGGTTCCCTGGTTATTGAATCTCAGAAGGGTCTTGGCAGCTGGTTTGTTTTAAAAGTGCCAACAACCATTGCACTCATAAACGTGCTGGTTGTCAGGGTTGGAGACACGCCCTTTGCCATTCCCTCGAATAGCATTGAACATATCGCATACATCTATCCAAACGATGTAAAAACCCTGGAAGGAAAAGCGTCTGTTTTTATTTATAATCAAACAATTCCCCTTGTTCACATGGCCGATATCTTTATGTTGGAAAAAGAGGCGGAAAACAGGAGCAAAAGTATCCCTATTATTATTGCCCGGTCAGATGGGAAAAAGGCTGGTTTTATGGTAAATGAATTCTTATGCGAAAAAGAGATTGTTTTTCGCGAATTTGCCGGTTATTTAAAAAGACCCCGATATTTCTCAGGAGTTACAACCCTTGGAACGGGTGAGATTGTCCTGATACTCCACATGCAGGAGCTTATCAACGCGAAAGAATCGGGCAACGTACCTTCTGAACGAAAGGGGTTGCAGGAAGAAAAGCCAGGGAAGCATACGATCCTGATTGCTGAAGATTCCATGATTACTGCGGAACTGGAAAGAAATATCCTCGTGAATGCGGGTTATATGGTTGATGTGGCCAATGACGGAATTGAAGCGATAGATAAATTGCACATGAAGCACTATGATTTATTAGTTACCGACATCGATATGCCGAGGATGAACGGATTTGAATTGACGGCAAAAGTCAGGTCCGATAAGCGGCTGAAAGACATACCCGTTATTGTGGTAACCGCTTGGGAGAAGGTCGAAGATAAGAGGAAAGGTATAAAGGTAGGGGCGGATGCGTATATTCTGAAAAAAGAATTTGACCAGAGCAGCCTTCTTTATACAATAAAAAGGCTGATTGGAGAATAATTTTATACTATACATTAAGCATTCGGCGACTTTTATTGTAACGCAGATATCTTGTGGTTGGCAATAAACCGTTCAAGCCGTTTAAGCCGTTCAAGCCGTTTAAGCCGTTCAAGCTGCTTAAACTGTTTGAGCCGTTTGAACGGTTTGAACGGTTTGATCCATGCAAACAGTTATAGGGATAAACCACCCGCGCTACGATTTGCATTGAAATTCCTGAATATAAACAAAAAATAAGGCAATATATGTCTGAAATAATTAAGGTACTTATTGTTGATGATTCTGAACTTACCAGAGAAATCATAAAAAATATTCTGGAAAAAGACCACACAATCCGGGTTGTCGGGATAGCCGAAAACGGCCTGCAGGCCATAGAATGTACACAGCGACTTAAGCCGGATGTCATTACCATGGATATCAATATGCCGGTAATGGACGGTTTTAAAGCTACCGAGCAGATTATGGCATATTGTCCAACCCCAATCCTTGTTCTTTCCTCTATTCTTGACAAGGACGGGTCGTATACTACCTTTAATGCTCTGGCGGCCGGGGCTGTTGATGTGATGGATAAACCTTCTTTGGTGGCGAATACAACCTGGGATGAGATGGCAAATGTGCTCGTTAAAAAGGTTAAGGTAATATCGAAGGCAAAGGTAATAACTCATATAAAAGGCAAAATGCAGGAAATTTTCAAGCATAAAGAACAGGTTCTTCACCAGGCATTCCATAAATACGAAATCATAGCCATCGGCGCATCCACGGGCGGGCCATCAATCGTTATGCAGATGTTAAAAAACATTTCCCCCGGTTGTAATGCGTCCATTGTGATTGTTCAGCACATGGCCACAGGTTTTACGGAGAGTTTTGTCGAGTGGCTTGGAAATAGCTGTAAGTTGCCCATCAAGTTGGCACGGGAAGGTGAAAAGATCGAACGAGGGCATGTATTCGTTGCCCCTGATGGATGCCACACCATAGTCCGTGAGAAAAAAACATTTGGATTGATTCAGGGAGAGACGGTGAATGGCGTAAAACCATCGGTTGATATCTTATTTAATTCTCTTGCGGAAGTATATGGCGACAGCACGATCGCTGTCTTGCTTACCGGTATGGGTGCAGACGGCGCGAAGGGTTTAAAGCATATTAAAGACAAGGGTGGTTTTACCATAGCGCAATCTGAAGAGTCATGCACGGTTTTTGGCATGCCGAAGGTCGCCATAGAGATGGGCGCGGTAAATAAGGTACTGTCTGTAGAGGATATTATCTATACCCTCAATACCATGAATAGAAATAGAGTGTAAGGCAACCCATTAGAGTTTGTGCAAAAAGTCGAGTTTTAGGTGTCATTGCGAGCGAAGCGAAGCAATCTTTCCCTCATTGTAATAATTCCGGGAGATTGTTTCGGAAAAAACCCTCGCAATGACACGATGATTGACTTTTTGCACAGACTCTTTATGGTTGCTTCTGGCGCTTTATCAATATCGAATATTGAACGCTGAATAATGAATGGAGAATGGAGAGCATCACTCGATGTTCTTCATTCGATATGGTTTTCAGAAATATTGAAACGCTTTTTTCCAAAATAAACCGGGGAGTATATACATGAAAAAAGAGACCATTTTAGTCGTAGACGACAGCCCACTGGTACTGGAGGTTATAAGCAAATTTCTGCGCAATAATGGATATGAGACGATTACGGCAACGCATGGAATCGAGGCAATTGAGAAGACGTTTAAGGAATTGCCCGATTTAATCCTCCTTGATGTGATGATGCCCAAGATGAACGGATACCAGACCTGCCGTTTATTAAAAACCGATCCGGAAACCAGTAGTGTTCCCATTATCATGTTAACGGTTAAGGATCAGGCGAGTGATAAATATTGGGGTATGCAGACAGGAGCGGACGCCTATTTAACCAAAGAGTCCGAACTTACCTTACTGCTCGAAACAATCAAGGGGCTTTTAGAAAAGAAGCAGAAGGTTGTTCAGAAAGCGTCTCTCATCAGGAGAAGCAGTCTGATTAATGCGGTTGATATTGTTACCAAGGTAAATGACTTGCTCGATAGAAAATTGTTTGAGGCCACGGTATTGAATGAAATGAATTCACTAATCGAAAAAGGGCTGGATGACTTTAAAGCCACGGTTGAGCTTGTAATGGGTACGCTGGCAAAAATTATGGATTATCACGTGGCGGCATTTGTGGCTTTAGAGGAACAGAATGCAGAGTGCTTTTTTAAGATTAACCATACCGTAAGCGAACACTATTTGAATGAGGTTCAGGAATATACCAGGGACTTATTAAAATCACAAGATATTTTCTTGAGTCCTGGACTCGGAATATCAGTGCTTGATGCCGATAAAGTAACGCAGGCAAATAATGAGAAAGAACAAAAAAAGTATTTTTACAATGTACCAATCAGATACGTTAACAGGCTCGGTGGGATGGTTATCCTGGCTCACGATATTGCCGAGAGGATGGAGGATACAGAGGAAGAGTTTTTCAGGACGGTCGTGAAGCAGGCATACGTTATCATGGAAAACTCATGGCTTTATAACAAGGTAAAAAGACTTGCAATTACCGATAGTTTAACCGGTATTTATAACCATGGGTTTTTGTATGAAGTACTCAATAAAGAATACGCAAAGGCTGTACGGGATAATTTATCCCTCTCTTTTATGATGCTGGATTTAGATTATTTTAAAAGGCTCAACGATACGTATGGTCACCTTCAGGGTGATACGGTGCTCTATGCGTTATCTCAAATTTTAAAGACAAACGTGAGAATTTATGATACGGTTGGCCGTTATGGAGGCGAGGAGTTTGCAATTGTCCTTCAAGATACAAGAATGGAAGAATGTCTAACCTTTGCTGAACGGATAAGAAAAAATATCGAGCAGCATAATTTTGGAGACGGAAACAGAGAAATCCATTGTACGACCAGTATTGGCATTGCCCACTATCCAGGTACGGATATTAAGAATGTGGATGACCTCATCAGCAAGGCCGATAAAGCGCTTTACAAGGCAAAGGGTGATGGGAGAAACCGGGTGTGCATACTTTAGTATAACATTTCAGAAAAAAGCATACCGTACCCATGTCATTGCGGGGAACGAAGTGACGAAACAATCTCCTGTTTGCAGAGGTTTAAGTTGCTTCACTATCGTTCGCAATGGCTATATAAACCAGATATATGATAACCAATCACGTATTATCAAAAACAGACTTTGATAAATTTCGACAATTTATAGAGAATCGTTCAGGTATCTACATTGACGATGGTAAGCAGGCTTCATTTAAAATGAATCTGGATACCAGGATGAATGCCCTGGGTATCCAGGACTACGGTGCCTATTATTCGTTTATCATGAATAATGAGGCCGGCAGAAAAGAATTTGAAGAATTACTTGATCTTATATTGGTTAAAGAGACATTCTTCTTTCGGGACGAAAGGCAATTGAAGACGCTCCTCCACTATGTTCTCCCTGAGCTGCTGGAAAGAAAAAAGAGTCGGGAAATAAAGATATGGAGCGCCGGATGCGCAACAGGTGAGGAGCCGTATTCCATAGCAATGGCAATTATGGAGAATTTCTTTCCTGCCGGTATGAACGTATCAATTTTTGGGTCGGATATCAGTACTACTGCTTTGAAAATGGCAAAAGAAGGTATTTATACAAAGAGAAGTATGCGGGCAATCGATACAGG
>CAYJME010000014.1:18021-28838 GCA_964370795.1 uncultured candidatus Brocadiaceae bacterium | reverse complement strand
GGTGTATGGAATTGTAAAAAACTTACAAAAAAAAAGAAGTTTTTACACAGTACCACTATAGAGAATCCACTTCAACATTATACCATAATCCCCCTTTCCACAATACCAGGGTCTTTCTTCAATGCCTTCATGAATTTGTGCTCCTTGTGCCAGGCATTCAGGCAGGGGATGATAAAGACGCTGACGAGCGCCATGGCCATGCCTCCAATAGAGGGAATCGCCATGGGTTTGGCTACCTCGGCGCCAGCGCCGGTTTCCCAGAGGATGGGGACGAGGCCGATAAATGTGGTGGCAGCCGTCATCATGCAGGGTCTTATCCTTTTCGTGCCTGCCATCAGGATTGTGTGACGGATGTCCTGTATGGTTTTCATCTTTCTTTCGCCAAATAAATCGTTGATATAGGTAGTAATGAGCACGGAATCGTCATCCACAATACCAAAAATAGAGATAAAGCCTACCCATACAGCAACACTAAAGTTATAACCAAATAAGTATTGAAGCCAGACACCGCCCGCAATGGCTGTGGGAATCCCTGCAAATAAGATAAACATCGTTTGTGGAAAAGATTTGAATGCCATGAAAATAAGGAGAAAACCAACAAACATGGACAAGGGCACAAGGATTTGCAGTCTCTTTTTGGCCCTGACCTGATTTTCATACTGACCACTCCACTGGATAAAGTACCCTTTAGGTAACATGACTTTTTTTGTTACAATCTTTGATGCCTCTTCCACGAAGCTGAGGGGGTCTCTGCCACGGACATTCATAAGGACATAAGCTCGTAAAAGGGCATTTTCACTGCTGATCATGGATGGTCCCATAACATAGCGAATATCCGCAACCTGCGTAATGGGGATAAGCGCCCCCGAGGAAGTGGGGACATAAATCCTTTTCAATGCGTCAAAGTTGTCACGGTATTCCCGACTATATCTGACCCGTACGGGGTATCGCTCACGTCCCTCAACCGTTGTCGTAATATTTTCTCCACCAATAGCATTCTCGATTATATCCTGGACATCCCTTATGTTGATGCCATAGCGTGCGATTTCCTCACGTTTAATTTTATATTCCAGATAGGGTTTTCCGGTAACTCGCTCCGCGTAAAGGTCTGCCACTCCAGGGACATCACGCAGCGCCTTTTCTACATCAAGGGCCAATTGCTGTATAACGTTCAGGTCGGGTCCAAAGACCTTGACGCCAACCGATGTACGAATACCGGTAGACAGCATGTCAATTCGGTTCACAATCGGCTGCGTCCATATATTTGCCACGCCTGGTATCCTTGCTACTTCATCCATTTCCTTGATGAGTTCCTGCTTGGTGATCCTCCGTTCATCAGGGAGAATCCAATGAAAGACAGGGTGGATAAAGGAGGGTATATAATTCAGAAATTTGTAGTCGATCTTCTTTTTACGCCATTCCTCTTTTGGTTTTAAGGCAACAACGGTTTCAAACATCTCGACAGGCGCCGGGTCTGTGGGGGTCTCAGCCCTGCCTATTTTCCCAACAACGGTATCCACTTCCGGAAACGATTTAATAATCATGTCCTGTTTCTTACAGATTTCAATGGCCTCTGTCAATGACACACTCGGCAACATCACAGGCATAAAGAGGATTGAACCTTCATCAAGGGGGGGCATAAATTCTCTTCCAATCCTTTTTGCGACAAAGATGGATGAAATAACGATGACGAGTGGGATGGCCAGAAATGTCTTTTTATGATCAAGTACCCATCGGAGGACAGGCTGATATCCATTCAAGAGCATCCTTGAGGCATAATTATCTTCCATCGGTTTCAGTTTGCCTTTTAAGAGAAAGGTACAAAGTACCGGCGTCAGGGTAATCGCCATGACAACCGATGACCCAATAGCAATGGTCTTTGTCCAGGCCAGTGGCGTAAAGAGCTTTCCTTCCTGCCCTGTGAGTCCAAATACCGGAAAGAACATAAAAATAGTCGTCAAGGCTGCAAAAAATATTGAGCCGCCTACTTCCTTAGATGCGTCAAAGATGATTTCTGCCCGGCTTTTCTTGTCCTTTTGTTCTATGAGGTTTCTATAAATATTTTCCGCCATAACTATGGACATATCGCTCACCTCGCCTATGGCAATGGCAATGCCCGTGAGGGACATAATGTTTGAGTCAATACCCATATAATACATACACAGGAATGAAATGAGTATGGATATGGGAAATCCAAGACAGCAGATAAAAATACTCCGGACGTGCAACAGGAATATTACTACAACAATGGAGGTAACAATGATCTCTTCTATGAGCGCATCTTTGAGGGTATCGATAACACGCGTTATTAGCCCTTCTCTGTCGTAAAAAGGTACAATTTTTACGCCGGGCGGTAATCCAGGTTTAATTTCTTTGATCTTCTTTTTTACCCTTTTAATTACCTCTAAGGGATTCTGGCCCTGACGCATAATGACAATCCCACCCGCAACGGGAGCGCCTTCTTTGTCCAATGCCCCACGTCTGAAATCGCCTCCCACCTGGACAGTCGCTATGTTTTTGACAAATATGGGTACACCGTTGTAACTACCCACGGTGATGTTTTCGATATCCTCAACGCTCTTTATAAATCCAAGGCCACGGATGATAAATTCCATATTGTTATTTTCTACCACTTTGGCGCCCACGTCGATATTGCTTTTACCAACGGCATCATACACCATGCCTACCGTCATGTTATATGCCAATAGTTTATTGGGGTCGACATCAACCTGATATTGTTTGACAAAACCACCCACACCTGCCACTTCTGAAACGCCTTCGACGGCATTCAGTTGATAGCGGATGTACCAATCCTGGACAGACCGCAATTGTCCCAGGTCATATCCTTCACCTTCCACGGTATACCAGAATATTTGACCGAGTCCTGTAGCATCGGGACCTAATCTTGCAACGACATCTTTCGGAAGGAGGGTCTGGACGAAGTTTAATCGCTCCAATACCCGGGAACGTGCCCAATAAAAATCGGTTTTATCCTGGAATATAATAAATATCATGGAAAAACCAAATCCTGATTGGGATCGTATAACCTTTACGCCCGGCACACCCAACAGATTTACCGTCAAAGGATAGGTGACCTGATCTTCCACGTTCTGGGGACTGCGTCCCGGCCAGTCGGTAAAGACGATACACTGGTTTTCCCCAATATCGGGGATGACGTCCATGTTGACATTCTTCAATCCAAAGACACCACCAAACATTACCATGAGGTAAAAGCAGATGACGAGGAACCGGTTCTTCAGACAGAGTTCAATGAGTTTGTTGATCATAGTAAATCTCTAAAACTAAAAATAGAAACCACAGATTACACAGATTGCACAGATTTTTGGTCTGTATTTATGCTCTTCTGGATTTGTTTATTAAAAATAATAATTTAATTTACGAATCTTTTGTAACGTAGAGATCCCTCTCCAAAATTTAATAGTAAACCTACATTATGACGACTAATAATAAGACTATTTATCAACTGTGCTTCGTCAATATTTGTCAGGGATTTCTCTGCTTTTATCTCTACTATGATTTCATTGTAAACAATAAAATCAGGGATATAGAATTTTTTCAATTTGTGATTTTTATAAAATATCTCTAACGGGGGTTGGGAAATAAATGGAATATTTCTTAAAGAAAATTCAATTTCCAAACACTCCTGATACACAGCCTCAAGATGTCCAGGTCCTACAATGTTATGAAGCTCCATTGCGGCTCCAATAACTGCATGAGTTCTTGTATCTTTATTCATAGATGCATAAATTGTTTTTGTAAATTGTTGTTTTTATCTGTGCAATCTGTGAAATCTGTGGTTTCAATGCTTTTGTAGTTTATTTTTCTTCCTTAAATTCCATAGCGCCTCCGTACAGGGCGCTGGCGCCGCCCGTGAGCTGGCTTTGGGAATCTATGAGGAAGTTGGCGGCGGTTACTACCTTATCGCCTTCATCCGGACCGTCCAGTACAGGATAATAATCACCAGCCTTCGGACCGAGAAGAACTTCTTTTCCCCTATATTGACCATTACCTTTATCAAGATAAACAATCTTTCGTATACCCGTATCTAACACGGCCGTTGCAGGTATGGCAAGCACCTGTGTTGCTTTCTCAAGGCGCATACCGCACTTATTACAGTCAGCAGGCTTATCAGAAGTCACATCGGGATGCATGGGACAGGCATAAACAATGCGTTTTTTAAGTCCGGCTTTTTTAACCGTTATCCCTGGTTCTTCCCTGACTTCCCACCTGCCCAGGGGTCTTTTACATTCAGTACATTGACCTGGTTTGTCTGAGGCCATGCATGACATAGGGCACATGTAGACGATATTCTTCTTTTTTTTACCCGATGGCGTGGTTGTCGTTATGCTCTTTTTTAACAACATACCGCACATAGGACATGATTTTGGCGCTGTAGATGGATCCCATTCCTGTGGACAAATACACGCCAACTTTTCACCAGAAATTTCTACGGGCATTTCCTTCTTCTCAAGTCTCATACCACACACAGGACAGTCACCGTCTGTTTTTGAGGCATAGCATTCCATTGGACACTCGTATACGGTCTTTGTTTTGACCTCTGGTTCTTTTTTTGCTGTTTCTTGTTTTTTGGCGACAGGGACTTTTTCCAATTTCATCCCACAAGCAGGGCAATCTCCCGGCTCTTTGGAGGTATAACATTTCATGGGACACATATACTCAGCCTCTTCTTGAGCAGTAGCAGCCAATCCAACTTGAGCAGGGGGGGGCTTTATAAAGGGCACATTGTCCTCCGGACATATGCCAGGTCTGCTCGACTTTATTTCAGGATGATTGGGGCAGACATAGTCCAGTCCACTCACATAGTTTCCTTCCTGCATTTCGAGTTCTTCAATAGGTATTCGTAAGCGGGCGTTAACATACATGGAGGGTTTGAGTTTTAGCTGTCGGTTCGGGATATCACAACGTATCTTCACAGAACGTGTCTTGTCATCCAGGAATGGCTCAATAAAAGATACCGTTCCTACAAATACATCTCCCGGATACGTTGGGGTAGAGACCTCTACTTCCTGCCCAACCTTTACCCAGGCCATTTCATATTCATAAATATTCGCCTTCATCCAGACATTTGACAGATCGGCAACCGCATATATCATCTCACCTTGCATGACATATTGACCTTCCAATGGTTTTTTTTCTATGACAATGCCACTCAGAGGAGCGTAGAGGATCGTGTGCTGTTTTACCTTTTTATCCTTCGAAAGCGCCTCGATCTGTTTTTCTGAAATACCCCACCACAGTAATCTTTTTTTGGAGGCATCGACCAATGACTGAGCACCGCTTACTACTTCATCAAAAGGACTATCCTTAACCTTTTCATAGGTTTCCATGGCCAACAGATATTCTTCCTCCGTAGATACAAGCTCGGGGCTATAGATCCAGACCATGGATTCACCTTTTACGACTTGCGTACCCGTAAAGTCAACAAAAAGTTTATCAATTCTGCCAGGAATCCATGCCGAAACAGATGCCTTGAGTCTTTCATCGGTCTCAATCAATCCAACGGTGTAAATATCTTTTGTGAGTGATCGATATTGGACGGTTTCGGTTTTGACCTCTGCTAATTTACGGGCTCGTTCGCTCAGTTCTACCATGGCAGCAGCGCCTTCTTCCTCTTTGCCAGCGCCTTTTTCGTACACAGGAATCAAGTCCATGCCACAAATAGGACATTTGCCCGGCTTATCCATTTTGACGGAGGGATGCATACCGCACGTCCAGTACAATATCTTCTTTTCTTTTACTTCCTCAGCGTATGCAGAAGAAATAAACTTTACACCATCAGGCACGTGAGTACTAAAAAGGACACCAAGAATAACAATCACAGGTTTAATGAAATCAGCCATTCGGCTACTTTTTATGTAGTGCGAAGTGGCGCTTCGCACCACATTGAAATTTCTGTACTTGTAAAGAAGTTGTTTAAATGACATAGAGCACCCCATTTGTAATGTGTAAGGAGAACTTGTTTTCATGTTCATGTATGTAAATTTATGGCTCATGGTCGAATTGTGATTATCGTTTTATTGAGTCAATTGCATACCCACAGCTCTTTCCATATTAGCCAGGTTTTGTTCAAAATCAATCAGAGCCCTATAGTACAATAGTCTTGAATTTAAGAGAACTCTTTGGCTATCAATAAGGGTAAGAAAATCAACTCTATCTGTCTCGTATCCAATACGCGCCGACTTTAACGATTGTTCGGCCTGAGGAATAATACCTGTTTTGAAAAGATTTATGGTGCTTTCAGATGATTGTATCTTGACTAAAAAATCCTTGATCTCAAAGAAAGTCTTATTGTTGACAAAGCGATAGTCTGATTTGGCTGCATCAAGATTTTCCTTTGATTCCTTAACCTTTAACCGATTTTTTGACCATAACCAGGGAACGTTAATAGTAATTGCGGTTGCCCATGTATCGGGATTTCCGTTCTCTTGCATATACTCCACCATTGGCTCAAAGTCTGCAAAGTAATAGTCCTTTTTTGAAAGCTTTAAATCCGCTTCATCCCTCTTAACAGCATGATCAAATTTTTTCAATTCTGGTCGATTTTTAACAGCAAGGTCTTCCAGTTCAGTTATTGTCAAATCGAGGGTATGTTTTTCAAATAGTCGTGGTTTCCCTATCGGGGCGTTTGTAGGTCTGTCTAATAATATATTTAACCGGGCAATAGTGGATTCCTTTTCTCTGTTTAAAACAATGAGGTTATTCGCCAAGGTGGATACCTCGACCTGCGCTGCCAAAACATCTCTCTGCGTAGCCTTGCCGACAGAATACTTTGTTTCTGCAATTTTAGCAAATTTTTGGAGCAGGTCTCGATTTTCCTGAGTAATATCAACAGCATTATTGGTATAACAGAGTTCATAAAAGGCGGATTTTACGATGGCGGTAATTTCTTGTATTTTAGACCGCAATTCTTTTTCTGTCATGTTATACTCCTCTATGGCTACTTCACCCCGGAGACGCAGTTTTCCAGGAAAGGGTATTTTCTGTGACACACCAAAGCGCTGTTGGAGCATATCGGTTTTACCTTCGATATTGATTGGGCTGTTAGACATATCGAAAGAACCGACACGTAGGGAAGGATCGTCTAATGATTTTGCCTGCGGAATCTTTGCCTTTGCGGCATTTAAGCGTTTTTGGGCAGCTATAATCTCTGGATTATGTTCTATGGCTTCCTGTACCAGCCATTTTACATCTAAGGGGGCATTTGTTGCATCCACCTCAAGAACAGTTGTTTTACTATTTGGTGGCTTATGAGAAGCAGTGTCATCTTTTTCACGGGCTGTAACAATTTTAAAAGGAATAATGAGGAAGAGGGACAGGAGTATTGATCGTTTTAATATTTCGTACATACTAGAACTCCCTTCGTTCATCAATGATTATCTACACGTATTTATATGACATGCCATGGTATTACAATCGGCCATGCGAATCCATGCAAGAGGTTTAAATAAAGACAGACAAATTGTTATAACAATACACAGAGATAAGAAATAGGGAGAAAAGGCATATACTTTATCATGGCAGGGGGGAGCAATCTCTGGTTCCAGCAATCTTCTCATTCTTTCCTCTATATTTATATTTTGTCCTTCGAGAGAAAATATCATTTGAGACCGCAGTGTTATATTATTCAACCTGGATATCTTAACAATTGCACTTGCAAGTTCTAAGGATTCTCCTGAAAAACTCACCGCGCTATCGTCAGCAGCCTTTTCTGACGCAGAAGAAAATTTGTTTAGCAAATACTGGTTAACAGGAAGAAAGAAATTGAAGGCACAAAATATGTGTATAAAAAAGAGTTTCAATGGATCTTTGCTCTCTTGATGATGCATTTCGTGAAGAATCACGGCCAAAAGCTCCTCTTTTGTTAAATAAGAACAAATGCCCGACGATATGTAGACCTTCGGCTTCCACAGACCCTGGGTAAAAGCATGGTGTAATTTACTATTATTTAAGAGTACCAGATGGTTACAAAAACGTAGATTGTTTGCAATATTTTTCAATTGAGGATGGCATTCAATGGGGAGGGGGGATAGAGAATGAATAAAATTGTAATTCAGGGAGAGCAACGAAACTGTTTTACGAACCGCTTTGCATATCCCAATAAAGAGTACCAAAATGCAAACCCATGGAGCCATTGTCGCAAATGTATAAAAGGAAAAAAAACATTTAAAACAGATACTTCCACAACAGGTGACAGATCGATAGGTAAACTTTGTGTCGGATATATAATCATGAATGCCCATAATAATCCCTGTAATTACTATGAACAAAATCACAAGATTAATAAGTACTATGCATACAAAACATCGTTCCGGTTTTCCCCTTTGTATTTTGATTCGCCTTTTTTCCATAAATAAACGTATCTCTCAGGTTTATTTTTTTCTTTTTGATTCAATCAACCTTGAAAAATATTCTAATTTGTCTGGCTCCAATTGTGACATACAATCAACGAAGTGCGCCACCGCAGCTTGAAAGGAAAATGCGGAAACACCCTCAACAACTTTTTTAGAGACGATCTCATAAAATTGTTCTCTGTTGTACGCAGGTTTGTACACGTATGCCTTCCCCACCATTCTCCTTTTCAAAAGCCCTTTCACAGCCATTCGATTGGTAACCGTAATTACCGTAGAATATGAACTGTCACGGTCATGAGGAAGGGCGCTCACGATATCCTTTACGGAGGATTCTCCGTGATTCCACAATACCTCCATAATATCCCTTTCCAGTGTCCCCATGACCTGATTAAGCCCTTCCTTGAATGGATTAAAGTTGAATTTTAATTGTTTTCTCATGATGTCATATTATATTCTACACTATGTAGAATATGCAAGGATTATTTATGGTATGCACATTGATTAATTGAATAATTTTGTGTTATAATGAGTACCCATGATTGATATACATTCTCACATATTACCAGCGCTCGATGATGGACCAACAACAGTTCAGGAATCCATGGAAATGTGCAGAATTGCCGTTCACGATGGAATAAAAAAGATCGTAGCAACACCGCATGTTGAAAACGGCATGTTTGATGTAAATGCACAGATGGTACTTGAAAGGGTAAACACGCTCAACCAATTGATACAGCAGGAGGGTCTGGATTTAACCATATATCCTGGTTCGGAAGTACATTTAAATGACCGTCTGATAAACGAAAACATTATAAAAGAAAGCCATATATTAACCATAAACGGCAATAAAACGTATATACTTTTAGAATTTTCGTTTCAGTGGATTCCGACGGAAACAGAGCATGTTATTTTTAAATTGAAATCGATGGGATTCACTCCAATATTGCCCCATCTTGAAAGAAATTATGGTATCCAGGAAAATCCGGCAGTTCTTCATCGTTTTGTAGATATGGGGGCAGTTTTACAAGTAACAGCGCAAAGCATTACCGGAGGCTTTGGCAGCGCCCCCAAAAAATGTGTGCTCTGGATGTTAAAGAATAATTTGGTACACGTGGTGGCCTCTGATGCACACTCTCCAGCAAACAGGCCACCAATACTTTCTCAAGCCGTAAAAATTGTATCAGATATTTTAGACGAAGAAACAGCGCACAAAATGGTATCGGAGTATCCAAAAATGATACTGGAAGGAAAATTATTTGACAGGTAATTTTGGTGATAGTTCACGTGGTATATGTGAAGATACATGACAACCCCCTGAATCCCTCTTTATTAAGGGGTCTTGGCAAATCCCCCTTAGAAAAGGGGGCGAGGGGGTTGTATTCGCACCCATTTAGAATACAGGCTGAACTGTTGCTAATTTTGATATACAAATACACGGAAAGGATTTTTACATGAAGGTACTGGTAACGGGTGGTGCAGGTTTTATTGCTTCACATCTGGTAGATCGATTGATAGCGGACAAACATCAGGTCGCTGTTGTGGATAATCTGTCAACGGGAAACAAAGAAAATATTAACCCAAGAGCAACTTTTTATCATGTCGATATTTGTGACACTGCTTCTTTA
The DNA here is from genome assembly GCA_964370795.1 of uncultured candidatus Brocadiaceae bacterium. Lineage (GTDB taxonomy): Bacteria > Planctomycetota > Brocadiia > Brocadiales > Brocadiaceae > JAHFOW01. The sequence goes on along the minus strand of CAYJME010000014.1, from coordinate 18,820 downwards.
GAAGATGTGTTTAAAAAGGAAAGACCGGACATGGTGGATCATCACGCTGCCCATGTGAATGTGCGTAAATCTGTGGAAATGCCCGTTTATGACGCAACGATTAACATTCTTGGTTCTTTGAATCTCTGTGAATTATCAAGAAAGTACGAAGTTGAAAAACTTATTTATGTGTCGACAGGGGGGGCTGTGTATGGCGAACCAAAGGATATACCTGTTAAAGAATCGTGCCCCATAGAACCTCTCTGTCAATATGGCGTGAGTAAACATACGGTAGAACATTATTTGAATGTTTTTTATAAATTATATAATATGAATTTTACCGTATTAAGGTATCCCAATGTCTATGGACCGCGGCAATCTCCCCATGGTGAGGCCGGAGTAGTTGCAATATTCAGTGAACTCATCCTACACAATAAACGTCCCACCATATTCGGTGATGGTTCTAAGACGAGGGACTACGTTTATGTGGATGACATTATAAAGGCAAATATGCTTGTTATGGGTAACATAGGAAAAGGAGAGATTTATAATCTGGGATGGGGCAAACAAATTTCAGATTTAGAGGTATTTAATACCGTCAGAAGGGCGCTTGGGTCAAATATTGAGCCTATCTTTGGCTCAAAACGGCCTGGCGAGATTGACCACATAAGCCTGGATAGCACAAAAGCACAGAAAGAACTTTTATGGAAACCAGAGTTTACCTTTGAAGAAGGGATAAGGCTGGCAACCCAATATTATCGAAAATTGTGGATGACTTAGAATCTTGTACATCGCAGAGAACATGGAAATGTATGAATTT
>CAYJME010000014.1:0-18011 GCA_964370795.1 uncultured candidatus Brocadiaceae bacterium | reverse complement strand
ATGCAGCCGGTACATGGTACAAAATCCTTTCATAGTATTGGGATTTCAAATTTTTTGGTAGGAGCCAACTCCTGTTGGCGACCGGAGCTTGCTTGTCGGTGGGCACGTCCCTCGCCGTCGGGAGACGGCTCCTACCATGGCATTTATTTTAAGTTACCGAAGGCCTAATTTATGTAAACAATATACAATTACGGATTAACGCTTTGTCCACTGGAATTGCTTCCTTGCACCCTTTTGGCCGTATTTCTTACGTTCTTTCATTCTGCTGTCTCTTGTCAAGAATCCATTATCACGCAAGGTGTCAACATTGGCTGAACTGGCCTTTAATAGAGCACGCGCAATACCAAGGGATATTGCACCAGCCTGTCCGGTTATACCGCCGCCACACACATTAACAAATACATCAAATTCCCCAAATGTCTTGGTCGCCTTCATCGGCGCTCGCACCATACCCCTGTCCCGGTCTATGGAGAAATATGTATCCATATCTGTATCGTTTATTACAATCTTCCCGGTTCCCTTTCTTATTCTTACCCGAGCGATAGATGTTTTACGTCTTCCCGTACCCCAAATATATTGTAATTCTTCTGCCACTTTTCTCTCCTTCAATTAATTCCGAATAAGTAATTCTTTAGGTTGTTGTGCTTGATGTGGATGTTCTGTGCCTGCAAAAATCTTTAATTTACTTAACATATCTTTTCCCAGCCTTGACCTGGGCAACATTCTCTTCACTGAACGGTGAAACACCTTTTCAGGCGCTGTTTGAAGGGTCTGACCCACCATTCGTTTTCTCAAACCACCCTGAAAACCCGTAACATAATAGTGAACCTTCTCCTGCATCTTCTTTCCGGTAAGTTTTACCTTGCTCGCATTGGTAATAATAACATAGTCACCAACATCCACGTGGGGGGTGTATTCCGGTTTATGCTTTCCCTGAAGGACTCTTGAAACGGTGGTTAACATCCGTCCCAGAACTTTGTCGCTTGCATCAACAATATACCAGTTCCTCTTTACCTCTTCTTTTTTAGCCATAAAAGTGCTCATTGCTTTGTGTTCCTTAAATCATGTTAATTTGTACAATATAAACAATTAAAAAGCGCCTTAAATGAAGGCGCTTTTTAATGTAAAACCACCAACTAAAACCTTAAAATACAAAGAGTAAAATATAAATTATTTATTTTTTACAGTTACAATCTTTAGATTTTCCTGAACAATGGCTGCATGGACAGCCTTCCGGGCAAGAACAAGCACCGGCGTTTGCAGATTTAACAAGCATTGGTACATTTGTTAAACCGATTCCAAACATAAGTGCACCAAAAACCATTAATGAAATACGCAACCTCATCATGGGAAGTCATCTCCTTTCAAAAATATGTGCTCTGGTATAATAAACGAAACGAGTAACCAACCTCTGCGGGTACTACGTAATGTATCAACAACTACACGCTGACATATAAATAGCTAAAATATTAACAACTTACAATTTATATCAAAATCCATTCAATTTGTCAATGATATTTTCACATCGTTGTATGTTGAATTTTTATTGACATACCTGCTGTCAGCAATTACCATAAATCAAACTTTTATTGGCTATTGTAACTTTTTTACCAATTATTAAAAGAGAATTTTACCGCATATGACACAGGACATATTGATAGATCTCAGTACGCTTGATTTAAATAAACAAATCGTGGGAATCGAAGGTATTCGCGAAGTAATCCCTCACCGGTTCGAAATGGAACAGTTAACGGGTATTTTAAAGTTTGACATCGAGCAGGGGATTATTATTGGTTATAAGGACATTTCTGATAAAGAATTTTGGGTTCGGGGACATATACCAGGCCGTCCTCTTATGCCAGGGGTTTTGATGCTTGAGGCTGCTGCCCAATTGTGCACGTATTATTATAAACAAACGATGAAAGACGACCGATTCCTTGGCTTCGGTGGAATTGATAAAGTTAAATTTCGCGGAAAAGTGGTACCGGGTGACAAGCTCATAATAATTGCAAAAAACAAGGAACTCCGCTCTCGGAGAGCAATTTTTGATGCCCAGGGGGTTGTAGACGGCAAATTAGTATTTGAAGGGATTATTATTGGTATGGTGGTGTAACAAATATCTATTTCTTTAAGCCTCGGCACCTTGGACAATGAAGATTAATCTAACCCTGCAATCGTCTGGAAGCAGGGTTTATGAAAATTTGAGCATTGGATGTATTACAGAAGTTCTGTAATACGCTTAATAGAGTAATCCGGCATTGTCCCCTTATTCTGTTCTTTAAGATATGCAGTATAATGCCTTCCATGCTCGAACATCACGGTAGTAATTCCCAATGAGTTGGCAGCGGTTAATTCGTCTTCTATTTTATCACCGATACAAACAATTTCTCCCGGCTTTAAATTATATTTTCGTATAACATCCCGAAAACAATTCTTTTTGGTCTTGCCGTTGTTCCGTTCGGCAATTAAAATTTCATCAAAGTAATTGCCATGTAATCCAAGCACCTCAATCTTTTTCCTTTGTGTATAATTTTCGCCAGAAGTTATCAGTATTAATGTATGACCCTGCTTTTTTAACTTTACCAGCGTATCGACAACATCGGGGAAAAGGTTAATATTGGAGATATCAACATGGATGAATTCCTCCAGTAACTCCTTTGCACAATGAGGCGGGAGGTTGTAAATCGAGACAATCTTCTCATAGATATTTGCCTTTGCTCCGAGTTCTTCATCGGTTTTTAATTGGAGAAGGTATGCCTCATCTTCGGAACAGTGGATGAGTTTTGCTAGTGTTTTTGCGACTTTTTTTCTCCCGCGAAATACAAGCGTACCACTACAATCGTAGAGTGTGTCGTCCAAGTCAAAGATTATAGCTTTAATATTTCTTAAATCCACTGGCATACGACTATCGAATATATGCCTCAGTCACATAACGGCGCATCATACGGTGACTGTTAAAATAATATGCTATCTTGCTGATAGAATTTTTCATGATTTTTATCCACAGAGTTCTGTCCTGATAGTACATGGGGATAATAATATTTTCTAATTTATAGTACAGGTCATCGGCATCAACTGTATCATTTGTAATAGAAAGCGATGATTCTAATGGTTTTGGACCAATGGACCAACCCGTAATTCCTTCTATATGCCCCTCAATCCACCATCCGTCCAGAATGCTAAAATTAATAACGCCATTATGGGCTGCCTTCATACCGCTCGTACCAGATGCCTCGCGTGGACGTAGTGGGGTATTTAACCAAACATCTACTCCAGAAATGAGCTTTAATGCCATCGCCATGTTATAATCTTTCAAAAACACGACATTGACGTTATCGTTAATTATTTTTGCAAGATCATAAATCTTTTTTATAATATCCTTGCCGAGCGTATCCCTGGGGTGTGCTTTTCCTGCGAATATGATCTGAAACATGCCTTTTTCACTTATTTTTGTAAGCCGATCCAAATTTGAAAATAACAAATCTGCCCTTTTGTAGGAAGTAAATCTCCTTGCGAAACCAATAGTTAATACGTCTCGACTGAATTTGGAACCCGTTGACTTATTGATATAATTGAGCAGGTCATTTTTTGCGGAAAGGTGTGCCTCCCATACCTCCTCATCAGGGATATTTTCAGCACGGACGAATAACTCAGGTTCATTTGCCCAACTAGGTATGTATTTATCATACAATTGTTTAAAATATTCGCATGTCCAGGTAAATGAATGAACACCATTTGTTATTGCATTAATTTCATAACCTGGGAATAAAATTTTAGATACCTCGCCATGCTTTTTTGCAACACCATTTACATATTTACTTAAATTGAGGGCAAGGAGTGTCATATTGAGATATTGTTGACCACAGAGAGATTTCAACAACTCAAGGGGTACGAATTCACCGAGCACTTTTTTAATAAGGTCGTAAGAAAATCTATCATGACCTGCTTCAATAGGGGTATGTGTCGTAAAGACACACAGGTCTCTTACTGTATCTGTATCCCATACCCACCTTTCATCCCAGACGCTTTCGACATCCCTCTTATGCATCAAAAGCAACTCGAGTGTTAATAAGCTCGCATGTCCTTCGTTCATATGATACTTTTTAACATGGATACCAAGTGCCCGGAGAACACGCACACCACCAATACCCAGAACAATTTCCTGTTTTAGTCGGTAACGGTCATCACCACCGTATAAAACGGCTGTAATATCCCGGTCTTCCTGCGTATTTTCCTCCATATCAGTATCAAGATAGTATACATCCACTTCTCCGCCCGTAACGCTTTTTACTTTATAGCACCAAGCCTGGATATAAACATCACGCCCCTCAATCTGGACTTTCACCTTTCTTGGTCGAAGAGTCATAAATTTGGATGGTTCCCAATGTATAGGATATTCAATTTGTCTGCCATCGTTATCTATATCCTGGCGGAAATAACCCTTTTTCGAGAGTAAGGTAACCGCAATGAGCGGTATTTTAAGGTCGGCGCCTGATTTTATCGTGTCTCCTGCAAGCACTCCCAGTCCACCGCTGTATGGTGGTATGTCGTTGGAAAGACCGATTTCCATAGAAAAATATGCAATCTTTGCTTCACTATTCATAGGAGATACTCGTTCGTTAACGTACTTTTTTGGTAGTATTTTATTTTAGAAATAATCATAGATTTGTCAATATGAGAACTCTTTTGAATGTAATTACAGGTGAATCGGTTTGCTAACAACTGCATGTGCGGCTTCCAGGATAGCTTCAGAAAGGGTAGGGTGGGGGAAGAAGTTGTTTGATATCTCAAAAACTGTTCCTTCCAGTAAAGTGGTGAGCGATGCACCCCATATTAATTCACCCACATTTGGTCCCATGGCATGTACGCCCAGTATTTCACCATATTTTTCATCTGCAATAATTTTTACAAATCCATCCTCATATTCCCCATCAATAATGGCCTTACTATTTGCAATGAACGGAAATTTTCCTACTTTTATCTTATATCCCTTTTTTTCTGCCTCTTCCTGCGTAAGCCCCATGCTTGCCACTTGAGGAAAGCAATATGTTACCCCTGGAATATTTTGATAATTTATGGGGGTGGTTTCTTTACCCGCAATATGAGAAACAGCCTGCAAACCTTGACGGGATGCCTTGTGAGCCAGAAAAGGGGGACCAGTTATATCGCCAATCGCAAACAATCCATTCTGATTGGTTTCCATTACCTCATTTGTTTGCACGTATTTTTCCTTAAAACCTGAGAATAAATTCTCTAATCCAACATTTTGTAAGGCAGGCGTTCGCCCTAAAGCAAGGAGTAAGTAATCTGCTTTTAATGATTCTCTGGTTTCATTTGAAACAGGGGGGGATTGTATCTTTCTTTTTATCTCTACCCGAACACCATTATCTATTTCAACCTTTTCTAAAGAGGTATTTGTTAATATATCAATACCTCTTTTAGCAAAAGCTTTCCGTAAAGTAGCGGATACCTCTTTATCTTCAGCGGGAAGGATATCGTCTAAAAGTTCAATAATCGTTACTTTTGTCCCGAATGTATTAAGAAGATGCGCAAATTCAACGCCTACAGCGCCACCACCCGCAATAACTATTGATTTTGGAATCTCTTCCAATACCAGGATATCATTACTTGTAAGTACATATCGCCCATCATGGTGAATTGTGTGAGGAATGAGTGGAATAGAGCCGGTAGCCAGAATAACATTTTTTGCAGTTATCTTACCACTCTCAGTTCCATTTCTTTTTAATAATATACTACCTGGAGACGTGAGTTGTCCAACGCCTTCAAAGACTTCCACGCCATTTTTCTTGAGAAGAAATTGGATACCCTGGAACAACCGCTTAACTATGGATTCTTTGCGCCGGTGAAGCCGTGTATAATCGATGCCTATCTTTTCTAAGATTATGCCACATTCTTCTGCTTTATAAAGTTTTCTGTAAAGATCTGCAGAATGGAGGAGCGCCTTTGTTGGGATACAGCCCCAGTGTAAACACGCACCACCAACCTTTTCTTTTTCAACAAGAGCAGTTTTTAATCCAAATTGAGCTGCTTTAATTGCCGCAACATAACCTCCCGGCCCGCCTCCAATGATTGCAAGGTCAAAAGGGGAGCTTGTATCAAGCAATTTATCCCTCCTTTTTCCAGGTGAATAAAATAACAAAAATCAGGGCAATTGCAACGATCATAATTGCCTTTGGACTAATATCAGGGATAATCGATTTTTCCATAGATAGTGATAATAATTTACCGATCATAATTCACCTCCTCCTTTGAGAATAAAATTTATCACAAGCGAACATAAAACAAGTTTGCTATTATAAAGGCACATCAATTTTACAATATTTGATGTGCCCTTATAAGTTTTATCATCTAAAATAAACGACCGTTAAGTGGCAACTGCCGCCATCGCTGGGGTTGATACAGGGATCACGTTTGATGAGTAACAATCCTTATAATAATCTCCGGAATCATTTAACTCCTTCAAATTCAGTAAGACTTGTTCAAATACCTGTTTCCAGTCAGAGCCAACCCTGAATGCAAACATGGAATTTCTTGGGTTTTTGGTTGTCTTGATAGAATTCCTGAAACGTTTCCTTAAATTATCGCCCGCATAAATATGATCGTATACATACTGCATACCTTCAATAAAGTCCTCTAACGTCATATCTACAAATCGGTGAACCACGTGCGCGGTATCGTAGTATTGCCAGTCATCAGGATAATTCTTCCTGAAAATTCTCTTTTCTTTGTCCAGTCTTGCATACAATTGAGTTTTCGGAAATGGACAGTTGATACCGAATGTTAGAATATCAATGTTGTTTTCTAATATAAAATCGGTCATTCTTTTAAAGGAATCTTTACCATCGCCATCTGCTCCAAACACCACGGAACCCCAAACAACAAGGCCAGAATCATGTATCTTCTGGATACAATCAAAATAGCTATCTGTACCTAACTTAAGATTCACACGTTTGTTCATTTTCTCGAGAACGGCTTCATTCGTAGACTCAATCCCTATGAGCATACCAAAACAACCGCTCTTTGCCATATAATCAAGGGTTTCTTTATCCTGAGAAATATTTAAAGCTGTAAATCCCAACCAGTCCTTGTGAATACCACGCTCAACCATCCCTTTAAAGAGGTCGCGTGCCCTCTCGTTTGACTTTTTTCCATGTCCATAGAAATTATCTTCAGCTAACATCAAACCTGTGTAACTGGTAGCTGCCATCTCATCAAGTACATCTTCATAAGGTCTTTCCCTGAATTTTCTACCCTGGAAAGTAGGAACGCTACAGAAATCACAGTAATTGGGGCAGCCTTTTGTTGTAACGATTGAAGAGAACTTGTAATCGTATTTTTTCTTCATAAGTTCCCTATTTGGATATACCCTCTTCATCAAACTGAGAGGGGGCAACCCGCCTTGATATACCTTCTTAAGTTTTCCTTCTTCAAAGTCCTTTATAACCTGCGGCCAGACTTCCTCTGCTTCACCCACAAAAACTGAGTCAACATACTTTGCAGCTTCTTCTGGCATTACAGAGGCGTGTATACCACCCATAATTACGGGCATTCCTTTTTTTCTGCATGCGGCTGCGATTGCATATGCCCTGGGAGATTGATAGGTAACCGATGTAATACATACCAAATCGACTGGTTTGAAGGTAATTTCACCATTATCGTCTAACGCTAATTCGACATTTTCATCGATAACATCGAATTCCCAGTCGCCTGGCGTAAGGGCGGCAACATAAGCAAGGTTCAAGGGCATTTGTACGATTACCGTAATGCTCTCTTCACCGCACCTGCCCGGTTTATGAGGGTTAATTAACATCATTTTTCTTTTCATAATTTTTACCTCCAATTCTCCATAATTAAGTTAGCAACACCCCAACCCGAAGAAACTACAGCAGAAACCCCAGGTCCTGGTCTTGTCCAGTGCCCGGCCAAATATAAATTTTCTATAGGGGTCTTATATGGCAGTCTGTTTTCCCCTGTTTGATCTACAGAAACTGCCCAGCCATAAGCTGAACCATTTGTATTTAACGTATACCGTTCAAGGGTTTTCGGTGTAGCCGCTTCTTTTACTTCAATATGCTTTTTTATATTGGGAAGATAAACTTCTAAACGATTTATTGCATTTAACGTCATTGTTTCTTTAAAAGCTTTCCAATCAACAACGTTTTTATATGTATTCTCTTTTAAATAAACAACAGCGGAAATTATTTGTTTATTCTGCGGCGCAAGCGTTGAGCATATTTTTGTCGGCACGGATATGTACATCCATTCATCATCTTTGTAATTTATCTGAACATTCGTATGATAAAAACCTCTGCTAAAATTGCTTAAATCTAAGCCGCTTCCTAAACCTAAATATAAGAGAAAAAAAGAACAACTTTCCTTCATCCTTTCCACTTTATTAAGGAATGAAGCATCCAATTTACCATCTAATAGGTTAAAGAAAGTCTGTCGTGCATCAATATTTGAAACAACAACCCCGGCAGGTATTTCTTTACCATCATCTAATTTAATACCTGCTATGGTTCGTCCATCCAATAAAATTTTTTCGGCCTTGGATGATAACATAATATGGCCGCCAAAATCAATAAATTTCTTACAAATTGCATTTGCAAACTCTTGCGTACCACCTTGAGGAAAAAAAGCACCATCTTTAAGATAATTGATGAGCATCTGACACATCGCAAGAGCAGAGGCTTGGGCAGGGGGGAGGCCTATGTAGCCCCATTGCCCAGACAAAACTATTTTAAGTTCTTCATTCTCAAAAAAAGTATCCAGCATCTCACTATATGTCTGGTTCTTATATTCATCTATAATTTGACTTTTTTCGTTATTAAATGTGGCGCGATAGAGTTTGACAAACTCCCGGAAAAATTTCCCAATGTTATCTTTTTCCTGTGGATAACGTTTCTGAAGGTATGAGATGTAATTGTCTAAGTCGGCTGGTATTTCAATAGTAAAACCAGGAAAAAACAAATGATCCATTGGATCGAGGGGATAGAAATCTATTTCAACGCCAAGTGTCTTTAGACACCGTCCTACGTTACTCCACTTCCCACATCCTCCAATATGATGAACTGCTGCATCGAAATTAAAACCCTTTCGTTTAAACGAGGTACAGTAGCCACCCGGTATTGAATGTTGTTCGACTATAAGTACTTTTTTACCACTTTTAGCGAGAAATGAGGCACACACCAGACCAGCAATACCTGCACCAATAACAACCACATCATAACAAGGAAATAATTTATCCTTTTTTGTGGATTGAATCGGTATATTGGAGAGCATCATGTATTATTGTTTATATTTGGATACTATCAAGGAAGAGTTGTTTCCCAGGCGAGAGATAGTATTAATAAGGACATTCTTGACGGGCATAACACTATTACTCGTAGCAAAATTCAAATCACAGTTTTCGTCGTGTTCCTTATAATTAATCATCGGAGGAATCGTATTTGACTTAATGGACATTACAGCAGCCACAGTTTGTAATGCGCCAGAAGCATCTAAGCACTCACCTGTCATCGACTTAATTGCAGTTACAGGAATAAGTTTTGACCTCATGCCAAATACATCTTTTATAACCCGTGCTTCAAGCGCATCGCCATAGGCGCCCGAATAAGCATTTGCAGATATGTAAGAAATATCATGAAGCGTAAAATGAGCGCCCTTTATAGCGCTCATAATGGCTCTTTTATTGCCGTCTGTTTGATAATTCTTATTAACCGCCATTCCAGGCTCAAATGCAGTTCCATAACCTTTTATTTCCGCATATATAGGCGCATTCCTTTTAAGCGCATCTTCCAGGGTTTCCAGGATAACCAATGCCGATGCTTCGCCAAGAACCATTCCGTTGCGCCTTTTATCAAATGGCGCGGAGATCTCAATAGTTCCAGGCTTGCTTCCGGCCAGTATTTTCGAATTATGAGCGCCCCAGAATATATCGGGAGTTAAGCCATGTACACCGCCTGCAACGACTGCCTTTACCCGACCCATGCGTAGGAAATCAGAGGCATAAATAATTGCGTCAATACTGCTTGTCACTCCATTTGAAATAGTCGTGCTTAACCCCGTCGCATTGCAAAAAATGGACGCACGGCTTGCAGGGGCATTTAACACGGTATTGGGAAAGTCCATTGGATTGACATAATTGGGACCTTCGCGTAATGACTGAAAATCAAAAGAACTGATGCTGTTAATGCTTCCATATGTGGAACCTACAACAATGCCTAACTCATCGGCGCAATAGGTATTATTATCGAGATTTGCATCCTTGATCGCGAGAACTGTCGCAGATGATACAAGAAGAGAGGTTCTATCAATATGGCGAATTCCTTTTGGTCCAAGGTATATCTTTGCATCAAAGTCAGAGATTTCGCCAGCCTGCTTACTATTGTATTTACTTACGTCAAACGAGGCGACAGGTTTTATACCTGAAATACCCCTCGTCAAATTTTCCCAAAAAATATCTTTACCAGTTCCAATTGATGATATTACAGAGACTCCGGTAATTACAATCCTTGTTTCTTCCATCAAAATCCTCTTTTATCAATAAATCCTTTAACCAGCAAACTTTTTCACAACCAGACAACTATTATTGCCGCCAAAGGCATGTGCATTATTTAAGACAATATTTACACGTTGTTTTCTCATTACATTTGGCACGTAATCCAAGTCACATTCCGGATCTGGCGTCTCATAATTGATTGTGGGGGGGATAATATCATTCTGGACAACCAGGGCACAGGTTATAGCCTCAATTGCACTTGCAGCCCCCATAGTATGACCAATCATTGATTTTATTGAACTAATTGCAAGGTTTTCCGGCTTATCTCCAAATACCTTTTTAATGGAAATTGTTTCAGCTTTGTCATTTGCAGGCGTTCCTGTTCCATGAGCGCTGATATACTGTACATCTTCTGGTTTTAGATGAGCGCTCTTTAGTGCTTTTTTCATTGCAGAGACGACGCCTTCCCCATCAGGATGAGGAATAGTAATATGATATGCATCACAACTAAGTCCATATCCAATAATTTCAGCGTAAATATGAGCACCTCTTTTTGTCGCATGGTCGAGAGACTCTAAAAGCAACATTCCCGCGCCTTCACCGACCATCATACCTTTTCTGTTTTTGTCAAATGGCTGACAAATTTCAGGGGCAATGGCACCAAGCCTGGCAAACCCTGTGTAAGCAACTTTCGAAAAGGGGTCAGAACCACCTGCAACCATCATGTCAACCCTACCAAATTTAATCAAATCATAGGCATATCCAATAGCATAATTACCCGCCGCACAGGCTGTAGGAATAATTGTATTTGGACCTTTCATACCAAATTCAATTGCAATATTAGCAGGAATGTTATTGCAGGGATGCATCAAAAACAAGTCAGGGTCAACCTTGTCATCTCCTTCTTTATACCTGATGTAGTTGACCTTTTCTAATATTTGAATTTCACCAGCAGTCGTTCCTACAGATACGCCTATCCGTTCCAGGTCAATTTTGCTCAGATCAAGTCGACTATCATCTAATGCCAACCTTGTTGCTGCTATGGCAAACTGTGAACCCTTGCCAATTTTTTTGAGAACTCCATTTTTTATATAATCTGAATAACTAAAGTTTTTTACTTCACACCCCTTATGAACCTTATATTCGGAAGTATCGATACATGTTACATTATCAACACCAGATACCCCAGCAATAAGGGCATTCCAAAATACTTCCCGTCCTGAACCGATTGGAGTAATCATCCCTACGCCTGTTATAACAACACGTTTATCCATAATCTATGTTAATGCGCTCTTTTCTGCAATTCCAAAAGTTAAAGTTGCTTTAGCCACACTTTTTTCCTCGACTTTTACCATCGCCTGAACTATTGCTCCCTTAGATACAATCTTTTCGACAATAATTTCTATGAGAAGTTGGTCACCAGGAAACACTGGTTTTGTGAATCGCGCACTACCAACCGATGCTAACAAAAAAACTGTGTCTTGATTATTTTGGATAGGGAGGCTTTTTTTAAAAAGGATGATAGATGCCTGCGCCATTGCTTCGATAATTAATACTCCTGGCATAATGGCAAAATCGGGGAAATGTCCAACAAAGACAGGTTCGTTTCCTGAAACATTTTTTACACAAACAATTCTTTTCCCTTCTTCAAACTCTAATACTTTATCAATAAACAGGAAAGGATATTTTTGAGGAAGAAGGGATCGGATTTCCTCAAAAAATATCATTTCTTATTAGCCTTTTCTCTTGTCATACAGGACATATGCATTGCACTAAGTAAATTTATCAAAATCAAAAGCAACAATTTAAGCAGAGAGTTTCCCGTTTTCTTTCAAAACGGATTTTGTCAAGTTAATTGTCGTGCTCAACGATGTAATATCTATAAGTTTCTCCTCAGGAATCTGAACTTTGAATTTTTTTTCTATAAGCGCAAGAATTTCCAGCGCCAACAGAGAATCGATTTCTAAGTCTTTAAAGAAATTTGCATCCCTTTTTTCCCAAATTTCCTTTTCATCTAATTCTGTAACCTCAGCAACAATGGAGGTTACGCCTTTTTCAACCTCTTCTGCGTTCAAAATTTTGCTCCTTCTTAACAATTACTTTAATTCGTAAAATAGAAAATCATTAATACCCGCCAACTTCAACAAAGCGGCTATGGTAACAAACATATTTTAGATTGTCAATAATATTCTTAAACTTCAACCAAAACAGCTTACAATCAAAGTGAAATATCGCTCAACACCAAAAACCAAAACTACAATAACGTCTGATAATATATATTATGTTGCATTGTACCGTTTTTACAGTTCAAAAAGTGTTTGACTTTCTACCTCGCCATTCTTGAACCCCTTTTTTGTAGCCTTAATGCACGTTGCCTGCTCTTGCTTAGCTCGCTTAGCGCTTTGTATATTTGCCTTTCTAGATTTGCTTCGTATCTGGACAATCCCTCTGTTATGGTTTTATCTCCGGCAATTTGCAATGCTTTTAGTTGTACCAATTCGTCGCATTTCCTTTTTCTCACAACAAACAATCCTTGTTCATATTCCTGAATACTAGAGTTATTGTAATTTATCAGTTGGCTCTCGAGCTTCAAACACCGCCTCAATCTCCAAATACCAGAAACAATCCTATCAACAATGATTGACTCTATACCACTCGATGGCTTTAACTCTTCGACAACTTTGTCCCTTAATTCTTCAAGTTCCGCTTTATTTTCTCCGTCTATCAATATTTCGCTACTGAACAAGTATCGCAAATTCGATGTCATATCTAGCTTTTTTTGTTCCCCTTGCTCAAATTTGTCACCTGTATGGCTTAAAGTCCCCGAAGATTCCACTATCATATTCATAATCTTATCCACTTTTTCTTTTCCAGTAGTCTCTTTATTTTTTTCATTTAATATATCATCTTTTAGTATTGTTTGCATTGCTCCTCCTTATTTTGATTTATAACAATTTAGATTTAGTTTATCGTGTGATTTGTTATTGAATGCGTTTGCCAATAATATACTCAGCCTCATCCAAAGATAGTGTGCGGCTTAAATTTAATATAAATTCTTCACATAAGTTTAAACTATCCAGTATACTGTTTTCGTCGCATGGTACATCAAATCTAATCATTAAACCAGCATTTTTCTTATTCGTTAACGAAAACCAAAGCTGTTTAATTTTTTGCTCTGTCCAGTTCACGATCTCCTTATTGATACAAATCCAGTAAATGATTAAATATCCCTCATTCTCTTTATCAGCATAAATGGCATGTGCTTTCAGATTGCGATTTAATAGAATAAGGTTAAGGTCATTTAATTCTTTTACTTTATAACCAGAACTGTTAGAACATACCTTTGGATTGTGAAAATTACCAGCATCCAAAATAGTTAAAAAGACGCTTTGGTCGTTGGCTTTATTATATTTACGTTGTAACATGCCACTTATAAAATTAAATCTTTCATCATCTAGACTCCAGCTTTGGTCTGTGTCTTCTCCACGCCATTCACCGATATCATAAGGTATTTGTAATTGTGAAAGAATATTAGCACTTTCATATTTAGGTTTCGAAAAACCAAAACTATAAATAAGAACAGCTAGAAGGATTATATTTACAATAAAAACCCTGTAATTTTTAATGAATAAGCTGCCATAATTACTGCGAAATAAGCTAGTTAAAATTAACATAATTATAGAGAGTATTGACTTTTAGACATTATTTTGGAAATTTTGCTTTTTGATATACGATTATTTTTGAATTTTACCTTCTAGAAGATATTCTATACCAACCAATCCGAGGATAGTTATTATAAATATTAGAATGCCGCTGAAATTATGGAAAAACCCCTGACCCGCTTCTTCGCCGAAATAATAGGTTATCAAGCAGAGTATAATTACTCGCATAAGGTTACCAAATATTGATACAGGAATAATAGAAGTTACAAGAATAATTTTCTTTGATAAACCGCCCTTGATAATATAAACATAAACTAATGCTAAAGAAAACATAGTTATAATTGAGCGAAAACCACTGCAAGGTTGTCCCATGAATAATTCGTTGTTTCCTAGAGATAATAGAAGTCCCTCTCGCGAGATGGGGAAGCTAAAAAGTCTTAGAATTTTGTCTGTGGCTATAGAAACACCAAAACGTAAAGGAAGGGTGAGGTTATCTACGATTCCCGTCGGAAGTGGCGCTAATAAGATAAGATAAAAAATGGGAAAGTATAATGTCTTTGCCACCATCTGTCCATAAAGAAAACTAACTAATCCATACAGCACAGGAACCAGCGAAAGCGTAGTAATAAAGACGTAATCTTGCCGCCAACCAAACGTAAACATAAATACCCCAAACAATAATGCAAAGAAACCAGATAATTTTTTGTTTGGTTTTAATTCTTTGAGAATATCTTTGATAGCAAGTCGTTTACGCCAAACAAGCCATAAGAAGATTGGAAAGATAAAATAGGCATGCGTATAATCAGATTCAAGCCAAGATGAGCGATATAACCTGAAGAAGAGTGGAATGTACAAAGAAAGAAACAATATCCAACTTACGTAGTGAAGCATTAGTTGATAATTGATGTAGCGACTTTAGTTATAAAACTAAAGTCGCTACAATGAACACTTTAAAATTCATCAATTTATAAATTATTCGTGTTCTCTTCAACTTGTTTCGATGAATTCTTTTTGCTTTTCCAACGTCTTAGAGCTGCCAGCGTTGCTCCACCAGCCAAAAGGAGAACACAACTAAGCGGTTCAGGAACTGGTTTAGGTGGTGTTCCATGTCTCGAACTACCAACACCATCAGCATGTGCATTTAAAACAAAAACACTCACAGATAATAAAACACCTCCCAACACGACAAATAATCTTTTCTTCATTTTATTCCTCCTTATTTAAAATTTTACGGACATCCAGAATCCTTAAATCAAAGAATTCATTATGTGACCCTTTACAACAATGACCATAATCTGCATTATGTGTGACACTATTGATCGCAAGGTATTACCGTAAATCTACATTTAGCAGACTTTTTGCCAAAATTTTCCAGGCTTTCTACCGTTACAGTTGCTAAATAATGTCCAGGAACCAGACCATCTATGTGAAGCCATGCAGTCCAAAAAACATCAGGTGTTGCCACAATATCACTGAAATCATGGGATAAATCAACGACCTTAAACAATGTTGGAATATCTATGTTTTTAATTTTCCAACGTACACGAACGCCTGTCAGCGTACCCTGCAATGTCGAGAAAGCGCCAAATATAAAAACATTATCTGGACATAAAAAAGCCCAATAACTGTCACCATTGAATACATCTGTATATGATGTATAGGCAGCATGAAAATTTAATATAGGCGTTTCCGCTAAAAGAGGCTTGGCTAGTTTGCCCTGGTTAGATACGCTTACCGCCGAGGTATGAGAAAGGCCAAACGTGCCATCATTATAAACCACTTCTGACAAACTCCCTTTTTTTTCTGCAAAAGCAGCCTGACCAGACAAATATACCGCAAAAATAGCCACAAATAAGGCAATAAATCCAACCTTTAACTTATTCATATTCTTCCTCCAATGCTAATGTTAAATACGTATAATATGCACAGGCATACGATAACCCTACTATCAAGACTCGAAGCTTTTCATGTATGTTAATATGTTTGCAAATTCCTCCTTCCTTAGACTTTAGACCTCAGATCGGCATCTAAACGGTGGCAACCCAGATTACAGCATTATACCTTGAACATAATATATGTCAAATTAAAAAACCATAATTATAAGCATTTGCCTATTTGAAAACAAACTTCACCGACAGTACCTTTAAAATATCCATTATTAGTCCAATAATACACCCCGAGCGATTCGAAAAACGTAAAGAGGGTGGTTTTTTATCCCAACTAAATACCCAAGGAGTAAATACTTTGCACTTCCTGGTCACTCAGTGTCCGATTGTAAATGCGAACGTTGTCTATGATACCTTTCATTAATTCTGAACTTGTACTCCAGGATGTTCCAATATAACCGGGAGTAGTTGGCGCATTGATAGTTTGTGTTGTGATTTGTTCTTTAACAAGAACACCGTTTACATAAATCCTCATATATTGTCCAGACTTTCCCGTAACACTGATATGGTAAAACGACCCGCTTTGAATAACGCCTGCTGCCGTCAATACCGTATTATAACTGCCTCCACCGGCCATCATTAACCAGACAGAGCCATCTTTATTAACTCTAAACCTGAATCCGCTGGTATTTAATCCTCCAGAGGTAAAAACACCTCTGTTTGCAGCCAAATCAGCAGCGTTTACCCACACAGCACAAGTAAACTCGCTAAAAGCCGGCAAGCTGTTGGAAATCGATACATAACTACTTGTGCCATTAAGACTCAACGCGCTTCCGTTCTTACCCGTTGTCCATGTTGCGCCGTTAATTGTACTATTGTTGCCATTGCCCGATGAATCAGTAGCAATCACTCCACTCCCCTCATCAAAAGTATAAAGGGCACTCAAACCACTCGGAGCAGGTGTTTCAGAATAACTCACCGTAATAGTATCCATCCCTGTATTGCCTGCACCATCAGTTGCAGTTACGGTGATTATGGTATCGCCGACTGCAAGGCTTATATTCGATATCGTCCAGCTCGTAGTCCCACTGACCGTACCACTTCCACCCTTATCGCTACTCCACGTCACAGTGGATACCCCGCTTCCTGCTTCAGTAACACCACCGCCCAGGTTTATCGTACTGGCAGTAGCTGTATAGGGGGACGCAGATGATGGACTCGTAATGGCTACTACCGGCGCTGTCGTGTCCACACCAATTGAATCACTCGCCATTCCTGAGACATTACCGTCACCATCCTTGTACCATACATACGCCGTTTTGCTCCCATCGCCACTGCTTAACGTATAGGGAACGGCTCCACTATAGCTCGGCACTGACGTCACGGCTACCCAGCCTGTGTCTGTCGTTGATGGAACCACATCACTCGATGAAAGGTAATACCCAACTACTCCAACATTGTCCGTCGCTGATAAATTCAATTGTACCGCAGGAGAATTTGTATACACACTTCCGTTATTGATACTTATTGAACCTATTGGCGCACTGCCACCTGAAGGTGGTGTAGAATAGTTCTTATTATATAAATCGAGCACTTCCTGGTCACTCAGTGCCCGGTTGTAAATGTTAACATCGTCTATGATACCTTTCATTAATTCTGAACTTGTACTCCAGGATGTTCCAATATAACCGGGAGTAGTTGGCGCATTGATAGTTTGTGTTGTGATTTGTTCTTTAACAAGAACACCGTTTACATAAATCCTCATATATTGTCCAGACTTTCCCGTAACACTGATATGGTAAAACGACCCGCTTTGAATAACGCCTGCTGCCGTCAATACCGTATTATAACTGCCTCCACCGGCCATCATTAACCAGACAGAGCCATCTTTATTAACTCTAAACCTGAATCCGCTGGTATTTAATCCTCCAGAGGTAAAAA
>CAYJME010000013.1:7935-31596 GCA_964370795.1 uncultured candidatus Brocadiaceae bacterium | reverse complement strand
TAAAAATTCCAGACAATCCATAACACCTTGTGTACCTTCCTCACCGGGTATCTCAAGCCTTTTTCCTTTTTGCGCACCAACCGCTATAAAAACAGCCTTATACCCTTCCTTAAATAAATCAGAAACGGTCTTCCCTGGCGCTCCAATGGACGTATTTGTCTTTATATCAACCCCACGCGCTATAATGTGACTTACATCAAACATTATTTGTTCACGCGGTAATCTGTATGAGGGGATAGCCCACATCATCATCCCGCCAACCTGGGATTCCTTTTCAAAAACAGTCACCTGGTACCCCATACCAGCAAGGTCAGTTGCAGCAGTCAAACCGGCAGGTCCAGCGCCAATTACGGCAACTTTTTCTTCTCTCTGTTTCACTTTCGGCGGTGGGATTCTGACCTTATTCTTAAAAATATAGTCGGTAACAAAACGTTTGAGTGCATCAATTGAAACGGGCCGATCAAAATCACCGCGTTTACACTTTGACTCGCAGGGGTGAGGACATACATATCCGCAAACGGCAGGAAATGGATTGGTTTCTCTCATTAATTTGTATGATTCTTCATACTTACCTTCGCTGATCAACCGGATATATCCTGGCACATCCATATGAGCAGGACATCTGTGTTGACATCGTATGTTCGACTGTAACCAATCCAAATCGAGAAGTGCGCGTATTCCTTTTTCTGGTATGGTTGCCTGTTTCATAAACATCCTAACCTTTTTTCAAAATATCCATGATAAATGTCTATACAGCTTACCGGTATCATCCAATATCACTTCGAAATGGTTCAATGGTCGAGGAGCAGGACCCGCAAAGTTTACACCGTTCCGATAATATTTACTTCCGTGACACGGACATTCAAATATGTTCTTTTCTTTAGAAAATTCCACAGCACATCCCAGATGTTGGCAAACTACCGATATAGCTTTAAAACTATTACCGTCACGTACAACAAATATCTTTCTCGACTTTAACGTAGTTACTGAATTTTCCAGAAAAGCCGCTGGTGTACCAACGGAAAAACGTGGTGAAGGTTCAAAAAGCACCTTTGGATAAAAGAAACCCTTATATCCCATAAGCTGTGACAGGTATGCCCCTATCGTTGCAAAAAACAACCCCCATCCGGCCAGTGTGAAAAAATTCCTCCTGGAGACGGTAAACCAAATTCCCCCTTCTTTCTCCGATGTACAGCATTTACTCTTTTCTTCGTTCTTCATAAGTACCCCCTACTTTTAAAAACATCTTAAAATATATATGATCCAACATACTATGGTTCTACTTCTATCTATTTAAAATATCCGATGAATTTATAAAGGCCGAATAATATATTTATCGATGAAAAAAGTCAAGCATATTTTATGAAACTGTTATAATTTTCATGCTTTTCTAATCAGTAAACGATATGCGCCATCAATATTTTCCACTTTTACTATCTTATGCCCTTCTTCTTTTATACTCCGCGGAACACTTCTGATGGGTTCCCCATCATCTAATATTATTTCAAGTACCTGCCCTGAATCTAACATCTCCAATTTCAACTTGGTCTTTACGAAATTGATTGGACACAGCACTCCTCTTAAATCTATCTTATCATCAGGAATGACCTTCTCGTCCTCACCCATTGCAAAACTCCAATACTCAAAGAGTAAATTTTATCAGAATAATTATTCGTACACCTGTATTTCTTCTTCGCGAAACTGTTTTTCTTCTTCATGAAAGACCCACGAGCGAATATCAATCTTTTCACCCTTCTCGATTGCGATAATCATATATGAGTATCCGCTCCATGCGTGGTTTGTATCATATACGGAAGGCATCGAAGGATGGTCAGGATGAGAATGATAGATACCGAGGATTTGAAGCCCTTTTTTAGAAGATTCCCTGTCAATCCTGGCAAATTCTCTCCCATCAATCTCGTATCTATCGTGTGTTCTTTCCGTGTTCTTATTGTGCGCTGGACAAACGTCAACTACCTTTTTTTCGGATGCATTTGTACCAACCAAAAGACCACAGCATTCATAGGGATAACTTTTTTTGACCTGATTCTCAATATCCCGAATCTTACTTTTATCAATGTGTAGCAAAACTTACAGCTCCTGAAAATCCCATAAAATCTTTTCTTTCACATTTGAAACGTTCTTATCTATGCCTATAATTTTCCAGTCCGATTTAAACCCCGGCCCAGAAACTGGTACTCAGATAACGGTCGCCCCTATCCGGAAAAATGGTAACTATTAACCCTCTTTCAATCTCGTTCGCCACCTTCGTGGCAGCAACAAGTGCAGCACCCGATGAATATCCTACAAATAGACCCTCTTCTGACGCTAGTCTCTTAACGGCTTCATAAGCGTCTTCCGTCTCAACAGACATTTTCCGATCGGGAAAGCGTTCATCATAAATTCCCGGTACAATTGATGTAGCCATATGTTTCATGCCTTCCAATCCGTGAATTGACGTCGACGGTTCAACTGATATGACCTGTACATCCGAATTGAATTCTTTCAGCCTTCGCCCTGTACCCATAAGAGTACCCGTTGTACCCAAACACGCAACAAAATGTGTCACTTCACCCGAAGTTTGTTCCCATATCTCGACAGCCGTATTTTCATAATGCGCCCGCCAGTTAGCAGGATTATTATACTGGTCGGCATAAAAATATTTTACTGGCTCCTCTTTTACAAGCCTTTTAGCCTCCAGCATAGCGCCATCAGAACCTAACATCGGGTCAGTAAAGACAATCTTAGCTCCGAAGGCGCGTACAATCCTTTTCCTTTCCTCGCTCACATTTAAAGGCATAACCAGAGTCACCCTGTACCCCTTCCGGGCACCTATGAGAGCATATGCAATGCCTGTATTTCCGGAAGTAGAATCTATAATGATTTTATCATAATTCAACAACCCGGTCTTTTCCGCATCCTCTATTATTTTTAAGGCTGGCCGATCCTTTACAGAACCACCAGGATTAAACCACTCAGCCTTGGCATAGATTTCTACTTCTTTATTCTTCAATCCCTTTGTTATTCTGCCAATTTTTAGTAAAGGAGTATTTCCAACGCTGTCCAAAATAGAACTTTTGGGAATAGGTCTTGATGCGGACATTACACTTTTTGTTACCTTGGTCGCCACGATTTTGTCCTTGTTATATAAACAATTGGGTATCCGCGCCACTCGCAATATCCAAAATGCTCGTTAATCCGAGAATATCATCCACCTTAACTTTAACCGTTTTCTCTTCCAATCCCATAAGTTTTACAGCCGCTGTGCATGCATAAATTTTCAGATTCCCCATCTTTCTTACTTCACCCAGTATTTCCTTAAGTGAGATAGGATTCAATTCCTGCATGCGTTTTGACAATTGCAGCCCGTCTTCTCCAAACTCCGTGGATAATTTTATTACATCAAACTCTTCGTTTACAAATTTCTTCAATGCCCAAAAAAAGAGAAAAATATACGTTTCTTTCCCCATCGAGGCAGCGGTAATTGCCAGGGTAATAGTCTGATATAATTTATCATACGTGCCGCTATGCGCAAATATAATAAACTTTTTTTTATCTTTCACAGAAAAACACTATACAGGAAAAATCTAATTTAATTATGATTGAGCGAATGCGCTTGCAACTTCCTTTTTAAACTTGTCCAGCCCAACACGGTCTATAGAAGTGCCAACCCTCTCTTTCGTCTTTCCATTCTCTTTGTACCATTTCAGGGTAGCTGCAATGAAGTCATTCACTTTATTATCGGGCAAAAAGTTTAATACCTCATTTGCCTCGCGGGGATGCCTTCCATGTTTTCCACCAACCCGCACCAACCAGCCTTTTTTCTTGTCCTTCCAGGCATCGGTTGGACATGCCCTGATACAGTCGCCACAATAAACACATTTAGACTCATCAAATACCGGTCTGCCCTCTTTATCAGAAACGATTGCACCTTCAATGCATGCCTTTGCACATAAAGTACAACCATTACATAAATCTTTGCCCCAAACAGGATACACCACACCCTGAAAACCTAAATCCATCTCTCTTGTCCTTGTACAGTCAATAGGACATCCAGAAAATCCCATCTTAAACTTATGGTGACAGGGTGTGCCAAAAAACTTCTCATCAACTTCTACTGCCTTTGACTGTGTATCCATAATTCCATTTGGATTATACTCACAACCACCGCAAGCAGTAGGCACCCTGACCCTGGGGCCGCAGGAAGCAACCTTTTGCCCGACCGTTGCTAACTCCTTTACCACCGTATCAAAGTCATCAATGTGAACGCCAACAATCTCCACAGATTGCCTGAAACTCAAATGACAGTAACCCATTCGGCTGTATTTCTTTGCAACTTCTGCAATCTTCAACATCTTTTCAGGCGTTATTCTTCCCCCTGGTACTTTTAAACGTACCGTAAAGAGGTCTTTTTGTGTCTGTTTTATAAAACCGCCTGATTTTAATTCGTTAAGGTCAATCCTTTGCTTTACAGTCTTTTCAGCCATTTAAACTCCTGTTATCTATAGCGTATACTACAATTTTATAAGTAGTTAGAAGAAATTTTAGCACATAAACAGATACAACTTAAGATGTTAATTCATAAACTAAATTTATATTAGCACTTTAGGAAAAATCTTGCAAGAAAAAAGAAGAAGTCTATAGACGTTGTCGACTTATTTATTCTTGGATGTTTTTTCAGAAATAATCTCCAAAATTTTCTTCCTTGCCTCAGGAACTCCCCTGTACTTAATGATTTCCAAAATATCAAACTCTGCGACACGTTGTAAAATATCGCGCCTTACAGACTCATCCTTTATTTCAGAAAGGACATTTTTCCTTGTTTCTGATAAAAGTTTTGTAAAATCGTCAAATTCGTTCCCAAATTGTTTTTCCAAATATCCTCTGATATTCCGCGCCAGCGCCGGGCTTGCCCCACCCGTAGAAATGCTTATACACAGGTCGCCGCGCATAATTACCGATGGCACAATAAAAGAACACACCACTGGTTTATCAACAACATTAACCAGGATACCTCTTCCCGATGCGTCATGGAAAATCTTCTTATTTACATCATGGTCATCCGTTGCAGCAATAACAACCCAGGCATCCTTGAGAAGCTTCTCTTCATATTTTTGTCTAATCAGCTCAATGCCCGTCTCCTTCTCAAGTTCTGAGCAAAACTCCGGCGCTACCACCGTCACCCGGGCGCCCGCTTCCTTCAGGCTGCACACCTTGCGCCATGCAACATTTCCGCCGCCAACCACCACACACTTTCTGTCCTGAATATTCAGGAATATCGGATAATATTTTGCCATGTATTTAACACTACGAAAGCTCGTTAAAAGAAAAATGCCTCATGAATAAAAATTTTAATATTCTGTATTAGCTTTGGATTTCGATATGTAAATTCCTGATTTCGTCATACCAGCTCACCCCTGATTAAATCCTCGTATGTCTCACGATTTCGGACAACCCGATACGTGTTACCATCAACAAGCACTTCGCAGGCACGCAAGCGGGTATTATAACTGGAACTCATCGTAAAACCATAAGCGCCAGCGCTCATTATCGCCAGCAAATCACCCTCTTTCACCTTCGGCAGCGGTCTGTCTTTGGCAAAGACATCACTGCTTTCACAAACAGGCCCTACAATATCAAACGTATCCATACCTCTTTTTACTGAGGATTCTCCCGGCTTTTCAACATCGGCCATTTTTATATGGGTAGTTACAGGCCATATTCTGTGAAAGGCATCATAAAGGGCAGGACGTATCAGGTCGTTCATGGCTGCATCGCAGATGACAAACTTCCTCCCATGCACGGTCTCCTTTTTATACGTTACACGCGTGATTAAAATACCAGAGTTTCCTACAATAAACCGGCCAGGCTCCAAAATGAGCTTGCATTGCATTTTCTTTATAAAGGGAACAATTTTCGATGCATAATCCTTTGGCCGTATAACTTCTTCCCCTGTGTATGAAATACAATAGCCACCGCCAACATTCATGTACTCGACAGCGCAATTCATATCCCTGCACTTCTGGATAAACGGCAACATCTTTTTAAGGGCGCTCGCATAAGGATCGACGGTATAAATAGGTGAACCGAGATGCACATGAAATCCACACAGATTAATATGGGGATATTTCGACTTACGCCTAACTATATTTTCGGCTTCCGTAAAATCGATGCCAAATTTATTTTCCTTTTTCCCTGTAGTAGTTTTTGCATGCGTTTTTGCATCAATGTCCGGATTAATTCGCAACGACACCTTCGGCCTCTTCCCAAGATCTCCCGCCAAGGTATTGATATGTTCAAGCTCTGATGCAGATTCCACGTTAAACATGAAAATATTATTTTCCAGGGCATACCGTATCTCTTTATCCGTCTTTCCAACGCCAGCAAATACAATTTTCGATGGAACGCCGCCTGCCTTGCGTGCACGAAACAATTCTCCCCCGGAAACTACATCAAAACCAGAACCCGCATCCGCTAATGTCTTACAAATAGAGAGATTTGAATTTGACTTAACAGAAAAACAGATCCGGGCATCCACATCCTGGAATGAGGTTCTCAACTCGTTATAACGTGCCAAAATCGCATTCTTGCTGTAAATATAAGCCGGCGTCCCCACTTCAGAAACAATGTCTTCAATCTTTACATTTTCACAAAAAAGTGTTTTATTTCTATATTCAAAAGCATCCATACATTAATTACCTATAAATACCTCGATTTAACGAAAATTTCTTGACCACCATATTTATAAACCTTCCACATATTTCCTGAATTATTCGCATTTTACATCTGTGAAATCTGTGGCTTCATTTTCTTCAGGAATTTTTTGCTCGTTCTTTACACAGCTTCTTTTCCCAATAAGCAATGCGTTTCTTAATAAATCCCGGCGCAGTTGAACCGTAGCTCTTGTAATTTTTAATACAGTTTTCCACGCCAAGCACTTTATAAACATCCTCCTCTATCACCGGGGAAAATGCCTTAAAACTCTCTAATTGTAAGTCAATGAGTTTGCAATGTACCCGGTTGCATTCGCGTACGATATTCCCTACAATCTCATGCGCCTTGCGGAAAGGAATGCCTTTTTTAACCAGATACTCTGCCAGGGCGGTCGCATCAAGAAAGCCTTTTTCACATGCAGCCGTCATACGCTCTTCATTAAAGTGCGTATTTTTTACCAGTTCAGCCAGAATGGACAGCGATTTTTGAACGGTATCCGATGCATCGAATATTGAAATTTTATCTTCCTGCATATCCCGGTTATAGGTCAAGGGCAAACCCTTGAGCAAGGTAAGCAAAGACGTCAAATGCCCAAACACACGGCCACATTTGCCTCGAACAAGTTCCAATACATCGGGATTCTTCTTTTGCGGCATAATGCTGGAACCCGTACAATAGGCATCGCTAATTTCAATAAATTTCATTTCGTCATTACACCAGATGATCCATTCTTCACAGAGGCGGGATAAGTGCAGGACTATCATGGAAAGACAAAACGCAAACTCAACGCAAAAATCCCTGTCGCTGACGGCATCCATACTGTTTTCACAAACCCCTTGAAAATGGAGTAACTCCGCAGTAAATTGAGGATCTGTGGGCAATGTCGTTCCTGCAAGGGCGCATGCGCCCAGCGGCGATTTATTAAGACGGGACAAACAATCCAGCAGTCGGCTCTTATCCCTATCCAGCATCTCCACGTATGCCAGTAAATAGTGGGTTAAGAGGACGGGTTGGGCATGCTGAAGGTGGGTAAAGCCCGGCATAATCAGCCCACTATTCTTCTTCCCTTTATCCACAAATTCCTTTTGTAACAGAGATACGAGGCCTATCACCACGTTGACCTGATCACGCGTCCAAAGACGAAGATCAAGGGCAACCTGATCATTTCTGCTCCGCGCTGTATGGAGTTTCTTGCCAGCTTCTCCAATACGTTCAATCAGGGCAGACTCTATATTCATGTGAATGTCTTCGAGGGAATCTCTAAACTCAAACTTCCCTGCGTGAATATCTGCTAAAATACCTTTGAGTCCCCTGACAATTTCATCCTTTTCCTTTTCGGTAATGAGTTTGCATCGGGCAAGCATGGTTGCATGGGCAATGCTCCCTTCGATGTCATACTGATAGAGCCGCCAATCGAAAGAAATCGATTCGGTAAATGCCTCCACCGAAGCCGCCGTCTGCCTGGTGAACCTCCCACCCCATAGTTTTTTTTGCTTCATAATGCTCGAACCCTATACAATCATACCCGTAAAAATAAGTTCAGTAATATATCTCAATAACCATAACTAGTCAATATATTTTACAAATAGTGCTGTCTATGAAGTAAATTCAAAAACAACCTTATATTTTTCATAGCATGATTTATCGGAACCCTGACCATATCAAAATATTATTCATTACAATTCCATAATCCATCTCAGAAACTATTTTCAGTTGACAACTGCTATTGACAACACTATCATTTCACCATAATTTTAATTAAGCCTTACGGAAACCTTTTATTGTAGCGCAGTCGGCAATAAACCGTTTAATCTGTTTAAACGGTTTAAACGGTTTGATCTATGCAAACGGTTATAGGGATAAACCACCCACGCTACGATTTGTATTGAAATTCCTATACATGAGAATTGTTAAAATGACTCTATTTAACAACCTGAAACAATACAAAAAGATACTCCTCTTGTTTCTCCTGATACTATGCCTGAGCAGCTTACTTGCGCCTCTTGTAAAGATATTGCTGGATGCATGCTTACCATCAAACAACCTCCTGGCAGACCTGCTCAACTATGAGCAGGGAAGTTACGATTTTGGGAGGGTTATGCGGCGTATTATTATGGGTATGACTATTATCGTGGTCTTTTTGTTCAGAAAAACCGTAAAGATAGGCTCTTTTACCACGGTCGGCATCAAACACACCGAGGGGTGGTTGAGACACCTCCAGATGGGGTTCTTTTTAGGCGCCGGAATGTTTATTTTCTACACAACCTTTTTATACTCCAACGGTACAAAAGTATTAAACGTAGACGCAAAATCCACGGGAGATTTCTTCATTCAACTTATCAAGGTACTTCTGGCCGCAGGTATTATCGGATGTATAGAAGAGGTGTTTTTCAGGGGATTTATTTTCCTGAGCTTTTTGGAGGACATGCATGCAATATCCGCCATGTGCTTTAGCAGCCTTTTTTATGCAATGTTACATTTTTTCAAGATTAAATCGCTGGTGTTGCCTGGTATTCAACCATTTATCGGTTTCCTGGTCATTTACCAGTTTTTCCAGAATATTGCCGTACATTTTATCTCCAATTTACCCTCACTGGTTGGCCTGGTTCTCGTTGGCATAGTATTATCGTACGCCTGCGTGAGGACAAAATCGCTTTATTTTGCTATTGGACTCCATACCGCATGGGTATTTCTTATTAAGACAAATAAGATATTATTTGACCATCGAGGGTCAAAACTCACTTGGTTATTTGGCGATAGTAATGTAGTTACAGGGGTGCTTGGATGGGGACTTTTAATTGTTACCTTAATCCTCATAAAACTCGTAACACCCTCTTCTGATCAGAAACCACAGATTGCGCAGACAAAAAAATGAATCTGTGTCATCTGGAAATCTGCGGTTTCATTTTAATTAATTAAATATTTTTGATGGAAAAAACATTACAAGAACTTGCTGAATTTGTTGGCGGCGCCGTAATCGGCGACCCTGCCGTTAAGATACGTCGCGTAATGGGTATTGATGCGGCACAGGCGGGTGATATTACTTTCATATCCAACGAGAAATATATAAAAAAAGCCCATCAGACTTGTGCAACAGCCATTATCGTCCCACCAAAATTAAAAGATGTCAGAAAAAATCTTCTGGTATGCAACAATCCTTATCTTGTATTTGCAAAGTTAGTGGAACTTTTAATGTATCAAAAACCTGTACCCGTGACAGGGACAGACGCTACCGCCAGAGTCAGCAAAACAGCTATCATGGGTCAGGACGTTTCCATCCATCAATACGTTACGGTAGGCGAATACACACACATTGGCAATCGTGTAGTCTTGTATCCCGGCGTCTATATTGGCAATAACTGTACCATTGGCGATGACACGGTTATTTATTCCAATGCAGTACTTTATGACGACACGGTAATCGGCAAACGGGTCACTATTCACAGTAATACTGTTATCGGCAGCGGTGGGTTTGGATACGCGCCAGACGGGGAAAAATATTACAAAATCCCCCAGGTCGGTATCACCGTTGTCGAGGACGACGTGGATATCGGAGCAAACACAACGATAAATCGTGCTGTTTTAGGAGAGACGATTATTCGAAAGGGTACAAAGATTGACAGTCAGGTTGTTATTTCTCACAACGTCGAGATAGGCGAAAACTGTCTGATTGTATCGCAGGTAGGTGTTGCGGGAACAACGGAAATTGGAAATCACGTTACCCTCGCCGGCGGAGTCGGAGTAGTGGGACACGTTAAAATCGGAAATAATGTTACGGTCGGCGGCTATTCGGGGGTAGCAAAAGACATCCCGGATAACGAGACATACCTGGGAACACCAGCGCTCCCCATCCAACGGATGCGCCGGTGTTATGTAATTATCGAAAAATTGCCGGAACTCAAAGATCAG
This sequence comes from uncultured candidatus Brocadiaceae bacterium, assembly GCA_964370795.1. Classification (GTDB taxonomy): domain Bacteria; phylum Planctomycetota; class Brocadiia; order Brocadiales; family Brocadiaceae; genus JAHFOW01. The sequence goes on along the minus strand of CAYJME010000013.1, from coordinate 20,973 downwards.
ATTAAAACCATGGAAAAACGGTTAAAACAATTGGAAGAGCTATGGAAAAACTCGGTTTAATTGCCGGAAACGGCCGATTCCCCCTCTTGTTTGCCAAAGGCGCACGGGATAATAAAGTCCCCATTATTGCCGTGGGCATTGATGGAGAAACCTCCCCGGAAATCGAACGGTATGTTGAAAAACTGTACTGGGTCGGCGTTGCCCAGATTGGTAAGTTGATAAAAATTTTCAAAAACGAACAGATAACGAAAGCGGTTATGGCCGGCGGCCTCACCAAGACTAATATGTTTTCTTCATTCAGGAATCTTCGATTCCTGCCAGACCTGAGGACTATCAATCTCTGGTATAGACACGTGAAAAGACGGGACGACCATTCGCTCCTAGAGGCCGTTGCCAATGAATTATTGAAAGACGGTATTGAGTTGCAAAATTCAACACTCTACGTGCCGCAATTGCTGGCACAAAAGGGCGTATTGACAAAAAAACAGCCATCGGAAAAGGAAATGGAAGACATCCACTTTGGATGGCCGATTGCCAAGGAAATTGCGCGGTTTGGCATCGGCCAGTGCATGGCGGTAAAAGAAAAAGTGGTTCTGGCCGTAGAGGCGCTGGAAGGCACAGATGAAGCCATTCGTCGGGGTGGAAAACTGGGAAAAGAAGACATTGTGGTCATCAAGGTCAGCAAACACAACTTCGACCCGCGATTCGACATACCAACGGTCGGACTGGAAACGATAAAAACGCTCAAAGAAGCCTCCGCATCCGTCCTTGCCCTTGAGGCAGAAAAGACGCTTATTTTAGACGTTGAAGAAACCATAAAGGCAGCAGAACTGGCAGATATAGCGATTATCGGATTGTAAAGCAAGCACACTGGAGATAAAGTATTCCTTCAACTTAAAACTAATAACTTAAAACTCACTACTTATAACTAACTATCCATGCACCATACACCAATCAGCCTTATCGTGGCGACCTTTTGCATCGCCCTGACCCACGCAATTATGCCAAACCACTGGATGCCCTTTGCCCTTATAGCAAAAGGACAAAAGTGGAGTTTGACAAAAACCATTCTTGTCACCGTCATCGCCGGTTTAGGACATTCCATAGTAACCGGTATTCTGGGTTCAATCATTACCATTATGGGGTTTCATATCTCAAAACATGCAGAGGCCATTGCAGAACCGATATCGGGTATCATTTTGATCATCATTGGCATTACCTTTGTCATCTTCGGAAGACTAAGACCTTGCACTCATAACCATGGCCAGTCAAAATTCTCTGACAAGGCCATCGTAATTTCGCTCTTCCTGATGTTGAGTTGTTCACCGTGCGTGGCCGTATTGCCCATATTTTTAGCTGCCAGCACCTTTAGCTGGGGCACCCTTTTCCTACTGATAATTATACTATCAGCAACAACGGTATCTGGTATGACAGCCTTAACAACGATTGCTTATACAGGCGTGAAAAGGATAAACCTTTGTCGTATCGAGCATCACGAGAAGGAAATTATCGGCGGGATGTTGTCTGTCCTGGGCATCGTATTTCTCATCATACATCATTAAGAGGGACGAAGCATTTGCGATAAATTGGCATAAATGCGTTCATACCCAAGCTGGCAAATGCATCGTCCCTCCTTTTTCAAAAGAACTAAATTGTTGCAAAAAATCGCAAACCCAAAATTCACAACAGAATCCTCACATCCCCTGTCCTTCTGGTAAAATGGACTGCATCAAAATATTCCAGCAGCGGCACAGCATATTTGCGAGTCGTCTTCGTTAAATCCCTGAACTGCGCCACACTCATAGGGCCATTCTTTTTAATCTGCTCCCGAATAACCTCTTTTAATTTATTCAGCGTTATTGCAGGGAAATAAAGACCATTTTCAATCTCTACGAGTCTCTTCTGCTCAATAAGTAACGAAATAATTGATCTGGCAGCAGCGCCAAATTTCACACTTACTTCCTCCATTGAAGGAGTAGCAAGACCTGCCTTTACAAAATATTCTTCTACCTTATCAGCAGCGCTTTTGTCCTGTGTTGACGCCACAACATGAAAATCCATAAGTGACACCTTGTTATCTTCAATCTTAACGGCCTTCTCATTTTTCAAGAAGGAAATCGAAGCGTTAATGAACTGCGGCTTTATATCTTTCCCTAATGTCGTCTTTAACTGGCTCTCCTCCATACCCATTTTCATGGGATTTTCTTTGTGGAATCCTTTCAATATCCTTAAAATTTCTTCCTTGAAAGATGCAATTTTATTTCGATGAAAAATCACATTTTTGCCATCAAGTGAAAATGACAGAAGAATGCCCTTGCTTATCAATCCGCCAACAACTTTTTCGGCCACGGAAGGATGAACATTTGCCCGCCTGGAGACATCATCAACGGTAAGTGTTTTTTTGCCGTCTTCGCAATAAAAATATTCTACGATATCCGAAAGACTTCCACGGGCAAAAACACTCAATGCCTTTACCGTCTCTTCTTTAAACCGTTTTAAGCGCTCCGTGCCATATCTCAGCACCTTACCACCGCCAATAGTATAGGCTGGCGAATAAGACCGAATAATAAAACGATCACCCCTTTCGGTAGTAATAAGACCTTCCAGTATGATCTGCACCAGGGCCTCTTCACCTGGTTTTAATGCTTCCCGATCAAGCAGGATAACACGACCCATAATCTCAGAGGTATTGATGTGAAAACGTATCCTTGCCCTGTTTTTTAATGGATTTCTCGCACTTTTAATTAATCTCAGCGATACATCCACAAGGTTTGTCGGTTGCAGATAGCCGGGAACAGAAAGCGCATAACCGCGTTTAATCTCTGCAGCTTTGATATTCGACAGATTAATTGCAGCCCTTTGACCGACGCATGCCGTCGGCACACGCTCGCCCGTCACTTCGATCCCACGCACTCGTAAAATCTTTTTTACCGGTAATAATTCTACTTCATCTTCCACAGACACCTGACCACCCGAAATCGGGCCGGTTACAACACATCCATAGCCAGACATGGTAAAAGACCTGTCAATGGACATACGAAACACACGAATACTCTTTTGTGTCTCTATCTGGTCTACAAGTTTCCGGATGGTCTTTTTGCACGTATCCATTCCCTCGCCGGTAACAACGGACACCGGTGTAACAGGCGCGCTTTCAAGCGACGTGCCACTTAACATCTTTTTTATATCTTCCTGTACTACGGCAAGCCATTCATCGGTTACCAGGTCTTTCTTCGTTAAGGCAATGAGTCCATGCTGAATTCCCAGGAGGTTGATGATTTCCAGATGTTCCATGGTTTGCGGCATAACGCCGTCGTCAGCCGCAATAACAAACAATACCAAATTAATACTCGTGGCGCCTGCCAGCATATTTTTAACAAATTTCTCGTGACCGGGAACATCAACAATGCTTACCCTCCGGCCAGTATCAAGATCAAGATAAGCAAAACCGAGGTCAATGGTCAATCCGCGCTGTTTCTCTTCAGGCAATCTATCGGTATCAATCCCCGTCAATGCCCTTACCAGCGACGTCTTCCCATGATCAATATGTCCCGCCGTTCCAATAATGATGTGCTCAATTTGATGGGTATTTGTATTTTTTGATTGTTCCGATTGTTTCATAGAAAACACATATATCCTGACGTAATACCAACACAAACAATATAAAAATGAACAAATTTGCACCACATGTCATTGCGATCGAAGCGAAGCAATCCTTCCCAATGGTGGTTTTATTATCTTCCCTCAAGATCTATTATTCTATTACTCTTCGATATTCATTATTCCTTGTTCTTCAATCTGTGTAATCCGCGAAATCTGTGGTTTCTCCTTTTTATATCCCTGAACAATCTTTTCCAAAGCCCGAGCAATAATATCCACCTCCGCATCATACACCGTCCGCATATCCATAAGAACACGGTCTTGTTCAATCCTTGCAAAGACAGGCGGGTTATGCATCCTCAATCGCGCAGCGAGTGATCCGGCAGATATCTTCTCAGATCGGAGCGAAACAATTTTCGTCGGTATTCCCTCTCCCGGTAATGAGCCGCCACCCATCTCTGAAACACCATCAATCAAGGAGATTTCAACGTAATTTTCCGAGTCGGGTCGTATGGCATCTATGAATCTTTTACACCTTTCTTCAACAATCTCTACAGGCGTCAACATCATACACAGAACGGGAACTTTTTTTGCGGCGATATCCTCTTCCAGATAGAGTTTTAAAGTCGCTTCGAGCGCAGCAATCGTCAACTTCCCCACACGGAGCGCTCGCGTTAAGGGATTCTTTTTCAACAAATCAACCCACTTTTTTTTACCAGCAATAATACCGCCCTGCGGACCGCCGAGTAATTTATCAGTGCTAAACGTAACGACATCAACCCCGGCCTTTATCGCTTCCTGAACGGTTGGCTCATGGGGCAATCCATATTTTTGAAGGTCAATCAACGCCCCACTGCCGAGGTCATAGGCCACGGGGATGTTATGCTCCTGCCCTAATGAAACCAGGTCTTTTAATTCAACAGATTCAGTAAAACCCACAATCTTGAAATTGCTCTGATGCACCTTGATGATAAGGCCGGTACGTTCGGTAATAGCATTTTTATAATCATTCACATACGTCTTGTTTGTCGTGCCCACCTCAACCAGGATGGAACCACTCTTGGCCATGACATCGGGCATACGGAACGACCCGCCGATCTCTACCAATTGAGAACGTGATATGACGGCTTCTCTGCCTTTGGCTAAGGTGTCCAAAGTCAACAAGACCGCTGCGGCATTGTTGTTTACCACCAGCGCCGATTCCGCCCCGGTAATCATGCAGACAAGACGCTCAACGCCATGATATCGGACACCTCTCCTGCCTGTATCCTTCTCAATCTCAAGGGTACAAAACCCCTTAAGTACTTCTTGTATCCGGCGTGCAGCATCCTCCGCAATCGGAGACCTGCCAAGCCCTGTGTGCAGAATAATACCCGTTGCATTGATGGCGTACTCAATACCAGAGCATTTTTGTTGCAGCCTCTGTTCGATAAATTGAAACAAACACTGAGGAGATAAGTCCAAGACCGGCATTTCTCCAAAAACTTTTGTCTCTTCCCGTTTATTGCCTTTAAGCATCTCCCGGTCATCTCCCCCCTCTCCATTTACCGGAGGATTAAGGGGGAATTCCTTATTTCTCAATAATTGCCGTATCTCATCCAAAACTACCCGTATTGTATCAACAACAAACTGTCGCTGATAAATCTCTGCCAACCTTGATATTTCAGGTGATTCCAGAAGTTCATTTACAGATGGAATTATTTTTAAAACATTTTGGTTCATAACACAGCATAATCACAGCCAAGTCCCCTCTATCAAGAGGGGATTTAGGGGTGTGTTTAAAAATTACATAAAACGGAGTAATACTATAAAACATGAGAAATATGTATTAATTAAGAAAAACCCGACGTCACCCTTTCCTGTCTTTCCGGCCTTTCTTAGCCACTCCTATCAAAAACATTTTCATCTAAGGAATGCAGGAAGGGCAGGAAAATTACCAAGAAGAAATTACTCTTTTAACTTCCAATGTTGGTTTGGCAAAATTAAAAATCAATCCATGTTTTTGTCCTGCAGCCTTTAGGTAAGAACGAACAATGGCATAGTGTTCATTTGTAACTTCTTTTATCGCCTTTAATTCAATGACAAATTTATCAAACACAAACAAATCCAATCTGTGCCTGCCAACTTCTTTTCCATCATAAAATACCGGTATTTCCCATTGCCTTTTATAAGAAATATTACGATTTTCAAATTCCCGTGAAAGTGCATTTTCATAAAATGATTCAAGGAAACCAGGACCAAGAGTTTTGTGAACACTTATTGCCGCAGCAATAATCTTATCCGTCAAATCCTCGTATTCTAATTCCATCCCTACCTGCCTTTTCTGAACTGAATATACTCTCATCTGAAGAACACAGGAAAATCAGGAATATCTTTAAATTATCCAACCTCCACCCATTCCTGTCTTTCCTGCCTTCCTTAGCCATATATCTTTTTTTAAATTATTTATTTCCTAATTTTGCATTCATAATAAACCGTTTCACTAATTCCTTATCTTTCTTCCTTGGCGATATTTCCACGCCTGACGACACATCCACCCCAAACGGGTTTACTACCCTGATGGCCTCACTCACATTTTCCGGCGTCAACCCACCGGACAGGATAATTGGCCCATAACTGCACGCCTTCCTGGCAAGTTCCCACTTAAACGTCACCCCCGTTCCACCCATAGCCCCCTTCACATAACTATCCAGTAAAAAGGCATGTGGTTTGTAATGCGCTAGTTGTTGTATATCTTTTTCCCCTCTAACCCGAAACGCCTTGATAACCGTATATTTTTCCAGATAATTCACGTATTCAGGAGGTTCACTGCCGTGAAGCTGTACCGTATAAATACCACAAAAATTACAAATCTCTTTTATGGCATCTACCTGCTCATCGACAAAGACGGCCACCGGAGAGACAAACGGCGGCAGACGTTGAATAATGTTCCATGCCTGCTCCTTCGTCACCTGTCGGGGACTTTTTGCAAAGACAAATCCCAGCGCATCCGCGCCCGCATCAACGGCAGCAAGAGCGTCTTCCTGATTGGTAATCCCGCAGATCTTTACCCTCATGATATTCCTTCTTTGAAACCACAGATTGCACAGATGACACAGATAAAAATATCTTTGAACCCCATACTTTTTTTAGATTTTCTAATATTATTATGAACCTGAACCTATTACAACGCAAAAATTATTTGTGGTATAAAAACAAGGTATGGTAGGATCCGTTTTCCAACGACAATCGGCAAGCTAATTCGCGGCAAAGACACGAAGGGCAAAAATAGTTTCATGTTGTCAACAAAAAACATTCCTGCCCTTCCTGCCTTCCTTAGCGGTAAATGTAATATTCAATCTGAGAAATCTGTGCAATCTGTGGTTTCCAAAAACGACTTTTAGACAGGATGGACTGGATTGACCTGCCGCGGATATTCTTGTGAGAAAGCGGTAAGCTACAATTTTGCCACTTAATAGCGAAACATCATCGCCCTAATACTAATTTTAAAAAAAAATACTCAACCTCGTTCCAATCTTTCCTTTTCAAACGCATCCCCTGACCATGCCTTACAATCGTCACATCACCAAGGCTTTTCACGGCATCATCAAAATAGACAAGACTTCTCTTGATCTGATAACAATACTCTTCAGACACCCCATATTTCTTTTGCACAAACGACATCAAATAATCCAATGATAGCTCATAAGCCTCTATGAGTGATTTAAGATCAAAAAAATCCTTGGCTGTTCCTCTTTGCACAATAGCTACAACCTTCATAGTTGCAATATCTTCAGGGGACGCTAATTTAATCCTGTAGTCAGGGTTATTAATCCATGGTTTTAGAAGTGCATAGGGATAATAAAAAAGGCTAAATCTGGTATTGTCAAGAATTGCTGTCAGGGTATTCTTTTCTGCAGGATTTGTTACCGTCGTGGTGTACTTTTGTTTAAGATATACTACAAGAGGACCGCAATAAAACTCTTCGCTTGTAAATAAATCTATATCCAATGATAGCCGATGACTCAAGTAAATCGCAACAGCAGTCCCACCCGCCATATAGGTACAAGCTGGTATTGGCCAACGATAAACATCTTTTAAGAGTGCGGCCACAGGGGCTGGTATTGCTTTTGAAAACACCGCGTTTCTTCCCTTTTCAGATTAAAGTATAAACACCAGTAGTTAACTGTTTTAGGGCTCAGGTAAGCGCTTTCACGCACTACCAGCATGATATCTGCAGATTTATAATGCGCTAAAACAAACTCGATCTGCTTATCGCCGCCATGCTCCAAAACCCGCTCAACGATAAGAAATTTATCCAATTCCATATCCAGGGAGTCAATATCTGCACCCCAAAGGCAAGGAGCAATTATTATTTTTATTGTATCAGAAATCATACTCAATATTATACCATAAATTCTCCACTTTAAAACGCAACTTCACAACAAAATATATCATCCGCATTTCTCCGGTGGGAAAAAGAAAAAGTGTTTACAGAGGAAAGCCCAGGGCAACGCCCTGATTATGAGTACAACATGTTTTAAGCTCTGAAAGAGCGTAATAACAATGAATGGAAAATAACATTCCAATCGTTTACATATAACTTCGTTCACCTTGTATTGAGAAAGCATTTTTCGAAACTATCCGTGCATATCTTGTTTGATAGGTATTTTCATTTTATTTAAGCGGGTTTGAGACGTTGTTGGTAGGACAAGCGTCTCGCTTGTCCTGTATCCGTTTGTTGCTTTTGATTTGGTCAACCGGGACGGTTGACCTACCAATTTCTTCTAACTTGAAATGTTCTGGTCTGCGTTCTGTTTATCCTGTAAAAAAGTAGAGACGCAATGCGTTGCGTCTCTACCAGAGAATTTCACTAAACTATTGCGAGCGTCTTCATGCAAAGGTCATTGCGAGTGACAGCGAAGCAATCCTTCATTGAGATTGTTTTGGGCTATAGTTTACCCAGAGTTAATGTAAGGTACCCGCACAATGACTACTTTCTTTTAGCTTTTACTATAGATGTATCAAATCAGACACACTCACAGATATTATTTAACCACTTTCACTTTTAACACCATTGTTAAATCGACTGCCTTGAAATGAACCCTTGCCTTCCCTTTCTTTTTCTTTGCCTGTATAGTAAATTTTGCCTTGCCGTCGGAATCGGTAACAGCGCTCTTTGATAAAACCGATATGAACTGCCTGCTTACTGGATAAATAACTGCATTGACTGTTACACCTTCAGCAAGACAACCGTCAGCCCCTGTAATAACAACGTCAACCTCCCCACTCTTTTCTTTACCCAGTACTAAATTATTTGGTTCGCATGTTATTTTTTCTGGCGTGTTAGACAGACATACGGTTTTTTCTATAATAGCCGTATTGACGGATGGCCAAATAGGACTGCAAGATCCCACGTCATTCCATGTACCATCGGGTCTCATAATCGCATAATCTTCACAATCATCGGTGTTATTTGGCTCTCCCGAATTCCAATTTTCATAACCTGAAACTTCTCCACTTGACCACTTCCAGTCGCCTTCCGTTTCATCATCGGTGTATCCAATCCAACACCGTTTATTTAAAGGAAAAGTCTTTAACAACCAATATTGTTCATCGCTGTTGTTAATTGTCACCAGGTGGGCATGTTGTAACTGAGCGTCGTCCTCACACCGCTGCCAGTCCCACTTTCTCCCTTCAATAACTTTGTAATAGTGTTCATTTTCTGAATTAACAATCCATTCAGTCCATGTTCCTGACAAAGTATACGGCTGAACCTCATCATGAACACCACCATTACCAACAACGCTTATATAATAAGTACCTGGCGATCCATTATACTCAATAGATTCAGGACTCCCCGTTCCCCGCATTGACGTAGCTACTATATTTTGGTCAGCGTCATACAGAGAAAGGTCATAATTTTTGCCTGGGGGCACCGTAAGTTGTGCAGTAATTGTCCCCATGCTTGCCAGATTTATTTTAAAATAATCATTATCGGAACTTGAACATATTATGCCGTTATAACTGCGCCCTGATTGAAGCAGCCCATAAGCGTTGTTAAAATCTTCATTTTCCTCAAAATCATCAGTACATACTTCTTTACCCTTCTGGTGTACTGTGAATATTTGGTTTTCAATCGTTATTGTGCCATCGCGCCCTTCTGTAGTCTCATTCTTATTTACTGCATAGTCAATCTTTCCACCCCCACATGCGCTCTTCACGGATTTTATTTCAATCCAGTCTGCATCTGATTGAGCGCTCCAGCAGCAACTTTCTGAAACAGTTGTTATTTCAAAACTTCCCTCTCCACCCTGTGGGTCGAAAGACTCCTTTTCTGGTGAGAGAGTATAGGTACAACGCGTTATCGTTATTTCATCAGACCCGGGCGGATTACCAGCGTTATCAAGCGCCATTACCGTGATTGTATTTGTACCCGCAACTAAATTTATATCCGAAACATTCCAATTCGTTGTTCCTGTTGCTGAGCCACTACCTCCCTTATCGTTTTCCCACGTTACACTTTTCACACCACTCGTAACATCTTCTGCCGTACCGGCCAGATTTATTTTATCTTCAAGCGTAACATAAGGATTTGTGGCTGGATTTGTGATATCCACTGTTGGGCTAATAGTATCTAATGTAATGGCATCGCTCGCCGGTTCAGATACATTACCGGCTGCATCCTTATACCATACATGTACCGTTTTTGTGCTATCAATGTCACTCAACTTAAAAGAAACCTCTTTGCTAAAATCAGTCGTTATTGGATCAACAGATTCCCATCGCTCGTCAGAGGGTAGGGGTTTCGTTGAATCCTCTGATTTTAAATAAGCAACAACCCCAACATTATCTTGTGCAGAGAGATTTAAAGTAACATCGCTCGTCTTCGTATACTCTGCGCCATCACTCATGATAATTGAACCATCCGGAGGTATCGTATCCGTAGGCACTGGTATCGTAGTAAAGCTCCATGGATAATCATCTGCCATGGAATTACCTGCCAAATCTTTTACCTCTTTGGTAATGGTAGCAGTATACTCAGTCGAGTAGCTTAAATTTCCAGAAGGTGTAAATGTAGCCGTTTTGGTTACATCGTCATAAGTTACCTTACCAGTTAAATTATATAAATATTGATTGAGTATCTTTTTTACGGTAAATGTAGAATCGCTTATTGTTGATGCATCCATTGACTCGCTAAATGCTACTGTAATAGTTGTATTTACTGGCACATCTGTTTCATCTTTTTGTGGACTTGTAGAAACAACAGATGGAGGTGTTGTATCTGTTGCCGCGGTTGTAAAAAACCATGGATAATCTTTCTCCATGGGATTACCCGATAAATCTTTTACACCTGCAGTAATGGTTGCATAATACTTAGTCGTGTAGTTTAGATTCTCAGCAGGTTTAAATACAGCGGTTTTGGTCGTATCGTCATATGTTACAGTGCCAGTTATTTCATTATTGGCGGGTAGCAGTTTTACAATAAATGTAGCATTGTTTATCGTTGACGCATCCATTGACTCGCTAAATGTTACTGTAATAGTTGTATTTACTGCCACATCTGTTTCATCTTTGTGTGGGCTCGTAGAATTGATAAATGGAGCTGTTGTATCTGCTGATTCCGCGGTTTTAAATTTCCATGGATAATCTTTCTCCATGGAATTACCCGCTGTATCTTTTACACCATTGGTAATGGTAACATAGTACTCAGTCAAGTAGTTTAAATTCTCAACAGGTTTAAATGTTGCCGTTTTAGTTTTATCATCATAGGTTACCGTACCACTCACATTATTTAGATTGGGTAGCATTTTTACGGTAAATGTAGAATTGCTTATCGTTGACCCATCCATTGCCTTGCTAAATGTGGCAGTAATAGTTGTATTTACTGCCACATCTGTAGTGCCATCAGGTGGACTTGTGGAAACTACTTTTGGGGGAATTTCATCTTTCTTTTCTATAATAGCAGTCTTACTTTCAGACCAATCTGAACTACAAGGGCCACTATCATTCCACTTCCCATCCGTAGTCCAGTTCATTTCTGCATAATCTTCACAATCGTTCCAGTTATTCGGCTCACCGTCTGCCCAATTTGTATAATCCGATGGGTCTCCACTGATCCATTTCCAAGTTCCTTCTTCGTCTTTATCGGTATAACCAATCCAATACCTCTTATTAACGCCAAAGGTCGTTATTAACCATTTTTGTTCATCCTCATCATTTATGGTTAGTAGATGCGCCCCTTGAACAACAGCTTTATCCTCACACTCCTGCCAGGTTTCACCACTAACAAGCTTGTAAAAATGCCCATTGACTGGATTTGTAATCCAATTTGAATTAACAACAGATAAATTCGCCGAAATTGCCCATCCTTTTGTAATATTATTATCAATTGATTGCATATAAAACTCTTTCCATGTTTTACCTTCAACATTTTGTTCATTTCCCGTCGCGATATATCTTTTGTCATCAATTGTATGAGCTAATATATTTGCTGAATTGGAGGAGGCATCATAAATATCCAATAAATCAGGAAAAATTCCATTTACTTCAAGCTGTGTTGAGTTAGAATCAACATTTACACAAGAAGAAGATATCCAGCCATCCCAATGGTACTCTCCCGACTCATTTAGTTTTGGTGGTTGACTTGATTCTTGACCACTTATAGATATAAGATAATAACCATTGGAAAAATCATGTGCAACGAATCTCTGCCCTTGCCAAACATCAATAAAAGAAGGGGCTTCAGATTGTGGAAGAGTTAAAATCGAGCAATTTTTTTCTACAGACAAAGATACATAATTAATTGATTGTCCCAATCCTTTCATAAGTTTCATCCAATTCCAATACGGACCTGGGTCAAATTTTCCTCCATCACATCCACCCCAAAAATTAGGTGGCGCACAACCATCTTTATCAACACCCGGCACTTGATTGTGTCCTATAATATGTTCTCTATCAAGAGGAATGCCATATTGCTCACTGAGCCATTTAATCAAATCTTGTAAGGAGTTATATAATGCATCTGTCTGCCATGAAACATCTGGTTTGCCATCGGCCCAACCCTCCATCTCAACTCCAATACTTCTCTGGTTATAACTAAAATTCCCAGCATGGTAAGCTGTATCTGAATCACTTACCACCTGCCATATTTCACCATTTTGCCGAATAATATAATGCGCACTTGCCTCTTCGCCTGGTGTCTTGAAACGACTCAAAGCTGCCGATGCTTGCCAACCATCCCCTGAAAGTACAATAGTATGAAGGATAATTAAATCAGGTTTTGTATAGTCTCCTCTGGAAAACTCATAATTTCCTTCAGCCGCAGGACCTTTCCATATTGCATCTGGATAGCCAACAATAGTCAAACCAACAGTGAAATAAAATCTATCTATATTTGGGTCTCCATAACCCGCACTGTTGTGTGATGCCATGTTCCAACGGTACTGTTTCCCTTCT
>CAYJME010000013.1:3911-7835 GCA_964370795.1 uncultured candidatus Brocadiaceae bacterium | reverse complement strand
TCATAACCAGAACCATTGTATTTGCTTATATAGAGCGCATACCCATCTGCCCCCGCAACGGACTGCCACTGGAATGTCAGAGTTGTGGTTGGTACATCCGGCCCCGGTGCGCTTCCTGTTCCTGGTGATACCAGTATCGGCGATGGTAAGGGACCTGTAGATACTTTAAAATATAGCCGGTCAGCATTAGGAGTTCCATAACCCGCACTGTTGTGTGATGCCATGTTCCAACGGTACTGTTTCCCTTCTTCAAGTTTATATTGATTCGGCAAGATATACGAAGTACCGGTTAGCGGCCCGCCATTGACGCTCGAATCAAAAACTAAATCATAACCAGAACCATTGTATTTGCTTATATAGAGCGCATACCCATCTGCCCCCGTAACGGATTGCCACTGGAATGTCGGAGTTGTGGTTGGTACATCCAGCCCCGGTGCGCTTCCTGTTCCTGGTGATACCAGTATCGGCGGAGATAATTTACCAATGCCATTCTTGATAATAACTTTTCTTGTTTCAGCACCCTGACTGGTGTCTATATTATATTTTCCACCAATAATGTCATCTGCAAAAGTTGATACCCAGTAATATTCTCCATCGTTTAGTTTCGTGGTGTCCAAGAAGCCATCAGAATCCATCTTGTTAGTAACCCAATAGTAGTAATCTGAATCGCCAGATATAGATGTATCGTAGACATAGTCAACTATTTTATTTCTAATACTATCAAACTGAATGTTGAATGTTTTTGGAACTACCTCAATCCCATTTTTGTCTTTTACCCTGTATCCAATCTTATAGGGAGCCGTTTTATCACTCCCAAGGCTCTGTATATCCTTAGCTTTAGATAGAATATCTACTTTTCCTGAAAGGATTGTGTTGCCATACTCGTCTGTCTGTGTTATCTTTGTTTTTGTATTATTGTTATAAAATTCTAATGTATACAGATATGTTCCAGATGTGTCTGTATAAGGGGAAAGTCCGTTGGTTCTTAAAGGATTATATTCTCCGTCATTTTCTTCAAGATGTACGTGATTTTCTGAAGACAGTACTGTTCCAAGAAGGGTGCTGCTTTCATAAACAGGTTTACCAATATAAAGTGAAGAGTCTGGGGTTATATGAACATAATCATACTTTACTCCATCATCCCCGCTAATAACAACATAGCTCCCATGGTCCAGTCCAAAGCTATGCACTGTTCCATTTTTAACAGGATATACCTTGCTTGGTGCGGGCGCTCTAATATCTACACCTCCATGAAATGTTGAAATACCTTTATCTATTCTATATTCTCCTAATGTAGAATTAATATTATGCTGAGTGTAAAATGGACTAACAGGCCATGGATATCCAAACAAGATACGTGGAATAATAACAAATAATAGAAAAACAATGGAAATAGAAATTTTTTTTATCATCATGAGAATTCTCCTAATTTACCTTTATTGTATTGTGTGTCCTTGATTATCAAAATGATACACCTTACGCTCAGTCAAGCCTGTAGTTAGTGAAATTATATTATCATTTGAGATATTCACCTCACAAAAACTATTTTCTCCCATTGCTATATTTGCTCTTCTCCAAAGCTCATTTCCTTCCTCATTTAGCACAATAAGATGACCTTGACACTTTTCTATACCTTTTTTAGTTTTATCAAAAGTTACTATCGTTAACGCAAAAAAACTTCCATCATTGGAAAAATCTATATCCCATGCTTGATCATCTTTTGCTATCTTTGTAATTAATCCCTTTTCATTAAAAACATATATGGGCGCATCACCGAATGCGGCGTCAAGAGTCCCAACTACATACTTGCCATTTGGAGACGGTATTATATTGGCAAGGTTATGCTTCATGCTCCATAATTCTACACCTTCATCATTTAGCATAATCATCTTTGCATCTTCAATCTTTTCTTCTTTTTGGTTATAATTGTATATATTATTTATTGTGATATATTTTTGATTTTTAGATTTACTAACACTTGACCAGCTATTACCAGGAATTGTATTCAGAAGCCCAATGCTATTCTTTTCGTTCCCATTTTCGTCCAAAAATTTAACTGAACTTTGCGTTACCACCACTTTTTCATTAATCTTATACTTTGTATTTAATTTTGGTTCCTCGATTGGATTTTGAGCATAAACAGATAATCCCAGTCCGAAAGTCAAACAAATTACTAAAGTGATGCCCATAATCGGCTTATTAGACATAGTTTTAACTCCTTATAGAATAAAATTGGAATTGGTGCATAGTGTGCCGTAAAGTGTACCCCATTGGTAAGGAATATGTGTAAAAACAAAAAAACGCCTTTCCCGGATTTCTCCGGAAAAGGCGTTTTAGGAACTATTGAAAATAAGAGTAGAGCGGGTGTTATTGGATTGGATTGGATTGGATTGGATTGGATTGGATTGGATTGGATTGGATTGGATTGCAAGAGATATACCATTTACTTACCTTTCAATTTTTATTTTAACCACGGATTCAAAATACAATAGTTGCCACAAAAACACCACGGCACAAAGAAAAACAACAGAAACCACAGATTTCACGGATTACACAGATTAAAAATTAGCTACAAATAAACACGAACAAACACAAACAAAACTATGGTTTAGCCTCTCGGTTACTTCTCGATTAAATCCTTTTACATCCCCGTAATCGTGAGGCAATCGCGAAGCTTATTTTTTAGCCTCTGTATTACACCCGATTATATCCTTTTAAATTCCCCATAATCATCGTGTAGCTCCTGCGTTAGGGTAAATAAACGGTACTCTTTTACCATATTTTTTGTTTTATGTCTGTGACGTAGATCACATATTTTTAAAAATAAGTTGTATCTATTTATGAGGATGACATTTACAAAACCAATATTTTTTAAAAAATTTGAACAAATGAGTTTTTTTGAAAGGTTTTGTGGTTAGTCCACCACAGAGACGCTGAGAATGAAGAGATTTATGGAACAGAACACGGATTTTCAGAGACACATACGATATTTGCCACAACTTTCAGAAAAAACAAAACGTTCAAGTTTGTTTTTCATTCCTTCCTGAGTTCGTGAGTTCCAGATTCAAATTCTTTTATTTTATCTGTGTCATCTGCGTAATCTGTGGTTTCTCTTTTAAAATTAATTATTCGGTATTCGATATTGATGAGATGAATTACGCATAATAAATATCGTAACAATTTGATTTGGATATGAGTAGGGGCGTATGGCAGTACGCCCCTACAAGGGCATTGAATTTCACAAAAGGTGTACTACAGGTTAATGTCTTTTGAAGTCTCTGCCATATCCACGATGGTAAGTTTTACGGACTTCTCCCCCATAAGCGCATCCACCACATCCTGCGGGGCGCTTCGATAGTAGAGCACTGCCTTTATGTTCAAAGGTGCCTTGACATCGCCGGGAACAAGACAAACAAAATTCTCCTCTTTTTGTCCTTTGGGCGGAACTCTATTATCGGACAAAATCTGCGTTGCAGACCATACGTGGAGTGTTGGTTTACCATCCTTATCGCCAAAAACGGTATGATACATGGTAGTGTTCGGGTCAACAGTTCCTTTTTCATCTACCTTGCCGCTTTGATACAGGATTTTTCCTTCTGCGTCCGTTATAGAAACACCCAGCCACATCTGCCGCAGTTCGGTTAGTCCCGTGGGTAAATAATGTCCTGCGCCCGTATTTTTAATGCATACCTTAAATTTCAGCACATCGCCTTTTTTATAACCAGGTTCGACTGAGAGTTCAAGGGTCGCAGCATTTTTGAGCCTTTCTATTGCCATCTGTTTATTTACATCAGAACCGGGCGGCAATGATAATGGGTTTGTGCTTCCACCAACAAAGTAATGTGTCCAGATGTGCTGACGTTTTTTGCCGCCAATAATTTCAGGAGCTGCAACGCCGGGGTTATCCGGTCTTTCGGTACTGCC
>CAYJME010000013.1:0-3901 GCA_964370795.1 uncultured candidatus Brocadiaceae bacterium | reverse complement strand
GTACAGCCTGTGGCTTGAAAACCCGGTCCCCGCCTCATGTGACAGTCCTGACAATGAACGGTTGTTTTAGGGTCGCCCGTGTTATAAGGCCCCTCTTCCCACTCTGTGTATGTTTGTTCGATAGGAATTGCATTCCCTGCATGGGAAACATCGTGACACCCACCACAAAACTCTGAGCGGGTGTGAAGTTCAGAATATTTGTTCTGGTGAATTGTCTCCGGAGAATCGTTAAAAGGACCAAATTTTGTGCCGCCTTCCATCGCAGCCGCATTGCCAGGACTGAGGATGTAAGGGGCATTTCCAATACCGGTTGTTGCCCTGACGGCATGACAAAAATCACAGATAACACCGCCCTTCTCATCGTCAGGCGCCGGAAGGGAGTCGCCACCACTGCTATGTCCAATGGGAAAGTGACAACGTACGCACGAATCTATGTTTTTCTTTTCCGATTCTCCGTCAGCAGTTCTTTTCCCCAAGTTATAAAGGGCTTGAAAAAGCGGATTTCTCCAGGCATTTGAATGGGTAGAACCGCTCCACATCTTAAATATTTCGGGATGACAGGCGCCGCAAGATATTGGGCTAAAAAATTGACTTGCCCGCACATCGCCTGGAACGGTAATAAGCAAGTCCAGCATATTTGACGGCCTCTTTTCCAGGGGTAGTTTCCTCGTGGGTGACCATTCCCTGGGGTCGCTTGCAAAAGTTGTGCTTGAAAATACGAAGAATAAACATGACATCAAATAGAAGATACGCCTTATGGATAAACGCATATAAATCAACCTATTCCTCCTTTAAAAGACAAAAAAAGAGGGCAGATTCTCATCTGCCCTCTTTTTAAATATGTACTCAATTCTGTATTCAGAATTTTCCTTAAATTTTTTCTTTTACATCCGCTATCGTTCTGTCGCTTTATTTTTTCTTGTCTCGCAGGGATTCTATTACTTCGTCAATGAGACCATAATTTTTTGCTTCCTGAGAAGACATGTAAAAATCACGGTCAACGTCAGCCTCAATACGCTCTATTGGCTGCCCGGTGTGTTTCACCAGGATTTCATTCAAACATTTTTTCATTCTCAATATTTCTTCAGCCTGGATGCTAATATCGGTCGCTGTACCCCTCATGCCGCCCCATGGCTGGTGGAGCATGATACGGGTGTGGGGAAGTCCAAATCTTTTCCCTCGCGTTCCACCCGCAAGGAGAATAGCTCCCATGCTGTATGCCTGGCCAAGACAAAACGTTGCAATATCACATTGTACAAACTGCATCGTGTCATAAATAGCCAGACCAGCTGTTATTGACCCGCCAGGAGAGTTTATATAAACATTGATATCCTGATTTTTATTTTCGTTTTGCAGGAAGAGTATCTGGGCAATTACGAGATTTGAAAGGGTATCATCAATCTCTGAACCAATAAAAATAATGCGATCTTTGAGCAGGCGTGAAAAAATATCATAATGCCGCTCGCCATGACCCGTTTTTTCTACAACGTACGGCATAAAAAGGGATCCATACTTTGCCCTGTGTTCGCCTGAAGAAAACTTACTCTTTCCCCCGTATGATAGATAGTCCTTGTTCACAAAACCTCTTTTCCCTTATCTGTTTATTTATTAAAAACTTTTTAGACTTCTTCCGAGATTTTTGCCTCTTTAACGAGCGCGTTGAGCATTTTATTTTCACGCATGTCACTTCGCAGGTAAGACAGGTTTCCATGCCGTTCCAACTGCTTGCGCACCCGCCCTACATCGGTGTTATAGGCACGCGCAATTTCTAAGATCCTGTTTTCTACCTCGCTTTCAGTAACAAACATCTTTTCTTTATCAGCAATGTGATGCAGGATAAGAGACGCCTTAAGTTCCCGCATTACAGATTCTGCCGATGCGTTCTTAATTGATTCCGTTCGTTTTTGTATCTCATCCAGGGGCATTCCCTTGTTTAGTAAATCCATCTGATGCTTGTATACCCTTTGTTCGGTCTGATAATTTACAAAATCCTGAGGCAAAACAAGCTGTATCTGATTCAGGAGAGTATCAAGAATCTGATTCCTTAAATCATCCTCAACCCATTTCTTTTTATCAATTTCTATCTGCTTACGAAGTTTAGCCTTCAAGTCATCCAAAGACTCAAAACCAAGCGTTTTTGCAAATCCTTCATTAATCTCCGGCAATGACAGACGCTTTATTTCTTTTATAATAAGATTTACCTGAGCGTCATTCCCACGGTGCTCTTCTTTTACAAAATTATCAGGCAATTTCACGGATATCTTTGATTCATCGCCTGACTTCTTACCTTCCATGCCTGCAATCAAATCAGGTAACGATATACCTGCAACCGTCATCCCCTCCGCTACAAACAACTCTATATCTTCATCTTCCAGAATATTATTTCCATTTACATCGACTCTACAATCACAGATAACCTGATCGCCCCTTTTAACTACCCCGTCTTTCACAATGGTCATCTGTGCTTTTCTGGCTGCAAATTCCTTCAATGCCCTATCAAAATCTTCTTCCGTAACAGCGGCTGACTTTTTCTTTAACTGTATTCCTTTATAATGTTCAACGTCGAATGTCGGCAGCACCTCCAAGGTTACGTCAAAGTTCAGTGGCTGACCCGACTCCATCTTTACCTCGCCAAATTTTGGGTCACCCACAGGGCTTATCTTATGTTCTTCAAGCGCCTTTTGATAAGAGTCACCCACAACCGACTGCCTTACCTCGTCCCGTATTTGATTTGCGAAGCGCTTTTCAACTAATTTTCTGGGCGCACGTCCCTTTCTGAAACCAGGAATTTCTATCGTGTCACACACCTCCCTGGTTTTTTTCTCAAGTTCGCTATCGACAGTTTCCTTTGGTATCTCGAATTTTAAGACCTTTTTACAAGGACCTGCTTCTTCAATCATTACATTCATTGTACTATTATCCTGTAAAACCTTTTTCGCCTAGAATTAAAAAGATGGAGCGGGTGATGGGGTTCGAACCCACGACATTCACGTTGGCAACGTGACGCTCTACCACTGAGCTACACCCGCTTCTTATAAATCAACCGATAGAATACACATCTCACGGATACACACAGATAAAAGTTACCTTGATACACAGCATGTTTATCGGTATCCACCTGCGTCCAAAACATCATTATCTCTCTGCAAAACATGCGAGGGGGGGGAATTGAACCCCCACGCCGTATGGCACAAGATCCTAAATCTTGCGCGTCTGCCAGTTCCGCCACCCTCGCTTCGTTGTTATTTTTGATAATCCGGAGAGTGTAAAGCACATCAGTTTCTCAACACCCCCTCCCGGATATGCAAAGATTACAACCTTTTTAAGCCTCAAAAACCATAAGGAAAATTATTTTGGTGCGCCCTGAAGGATTCGAACCTTCGACCCACTGATTAAGAGTCAGTTGCTCTACCAACTGAGCTAAGGGCGCATCTTTGGAATAATCCCCAATCTTTTTAAGCTATGGATGGCGCGCCCGGCAGGACTTGAACCTGCAACCGTTGGATTCGAAGTCCACTACTCTATCCAGTTGAGCTACGAGCGCAAGATTTACTACTTTTTTACAACAACCTTCTCTGCGACGTATATTATCATAGATGGAAAATTATAATTTATTTCCAAAAAAAGTCAACAGCATTCCCTTTTGATTTACGTAGATTTATAAAAACCCTGCACGGCAATCAAAAAAGTTGACGCTTATAAACAAATAAGTCCCGCAACAAATACCCTTGAAGCAGGACTAAAATTTGGGGTGAGCGACGGGATTCGAACCCGCGACCCTTAGAGCCACAGTCTAATGCTCTAACCAACTGAGCTACGCCCACCACAGCATATTGTATTTTTATTTGGCGCGCCAGGAAGGACTTGAACCCTCGACCGCCGGATTAGAAATCCGATGCTC
>CAYJME010000012.1:0-31749 GCA_964370795.1 uncultured candidatus Brocadiaceae bacterium | reverse complement strand
CCCTTGGCCATAACAGTAATCTTCAGATGGTTTTCGGAAACAAATTCAGTGTGGATAAGGGCCGGTGTGTTATCCCCCGTATTAACCCGATTGAGTGGGTCTTTTACTATAGATTTTCTCAGATACCCTTCTTTATAACCCTTGCGAACACCCTCGTTAATAGCATCGTAGAGACGTCCACCGGTGATTTCTACACCCTCTCCAATTTCTACAAAAACAACAGCAACTCCCGTATCCTGGCAGATGGGCATCTGGCATTCATGTGCAATCTTTGCATTCTCAAGTAATTCTGCAAATACCTCTTTTGCAACAGGGGAAACCTCTGTCTCATAAGAATCAAGCAATGCAGCAATAATATCCTGGTTTACGTTGAAATTGGCATCCTTGCAAAGCTGAGAAACTTTTTCGATTATTTCTGACACACTAATCGCGGTACGTATAGCCATAGCGTATTGCCTTTACGTTTTCATCAAAAAACTGCGGAGGAAATTCTGCGGCGAAGTTTATGTTTTCAATATTTATTCCAATTTTACTTAACAACCTGCCCAATGCAATCATATTCACAAAAATGGGATTGTTAAATTGTTCGACAGCCAGTTTTTCAAAAGGAATGCGGTCGCTAACGGGACATCGAAGCTCACACTTCTTGCATTCCATATTACAGGCGGACGACTCAATCAAGACATGTTTTGCGTGTACCGTGGGATCCAGTGTCTTTGAAAGTTGGAGTCCAATATCGGCCTCTTCAAAGAGGGGAACATCGATTGGTTCATCGGAGAAAACAATTTCAGCGCGGATGTTACCGCCGCGTACGGTAGCGTCATAAACCAGATTCATGGCCACCTCTTTTCCCAATTTGGCAAGGATGTTTGCAAGGGCATGGGCCATGAGTTTGATACCCTGCCCTGCCTCGCCGACAAGCACAATCCTTTTCATGCGGTGCTCTTCCGGAACTAGGGTAATCTTTCGTACCATGTGGATAATACTTACGCCAAAAAATCTCTTGTCAATGAAGGCGGCTTCTTTAAATCCGTGTTTCTGGAAAAGGCGATAGGCTATTTTCTCAGAAGGATAGGTAAACAGCTTCGCCTCATAGCATCCCCTGCTCATAAAGATACTTATCGTCTCATCAAGGAGTTTATCTCCATACCGTTTATTTCTGCATTTCGGCGAAATGCCCATCCAGTGGATATTTCCCACGTCTTCTGATATCCAGGCAAATACAAATCCAACGACTACCTCGTCTTCTTTGCCGACAAGATAAATACAATCCTTATTGTCGAGCCGTTTTTTAACCTCTTCCACGGGATACATATCCTTGAAGTGAAGACGTTCCACCTCCAGGCTCTCGGCATGGAGTTCATCGACCATGTGGCAAAAGAGATTTACAACCGTTTCTACGTCTGATTTTCTGAGTCTTTCAACGATAAAAGCCATTATAGTATTGCTCTGTAAAAACCTCTTTTTTTTGGCAAGTATTTTTAAACACACCCCTCAATCCCCTCTTTATAGAGGGGACTTGGTTACGGCTTTGCTGCGCTAGGTATAACAGGTAAAAGTATAAAGTGGAATCAATAAGAGACAAAAAACTTTTAATCTATCCCAGGCCCCGCCATCAAAGAATTCATTTAACTTATCCAAAGGATAGTAAAAATGCAAGGTAAATTTATGGAAGAACAAGAGCGTAATAGCTTCTGTTTTTTCTCCACAGATCTCTTAATCAGCATTACTCAATAAGTTTCAACTTTGCCTGACTCGTCCAGTGATATTTCTTCAAATGCTCCGTCATCTACCTTTATGGCTTCGCTGAGACTGGAGCAACAACACAAAATATTCGGTTGATTTATGAGATATTTAATTTACAATATTAATTAATTTCTCTACATTTTATTCCATATCGGAAAACAGAGGGGCACTCATGAAAACACCTTAATCAAAACAAAAAAATGTGCAAAAGGTAAACTAATCGTGAGGTTAGGGCGCAAAGCCATTAGTCTTCTTAGTTGAAGACAGGAGGGTTGCCACATTTTTCCCAGAACAAATTGATTACGAACTACAACCTGGCAAAACAATATTCTGTCAACATCAAATTTCCTGGCATAATCCTCTATCTTCACATCATTCTTCAAATCTCACCGTTTATTTTAATTGTATCATAGTATTGCCACCAAAAATCAAGATCGTAGCTTCCTTTCCTTTCAAGGAACATTGTAAAAACTTATCAGAAAAGTTTTTATTTTGTAATACGAAAAAAATAATAGTGTGGGAGGGTATTCCTATTGCAACTGCAAAATTCAGTAAGGTAAGTGCGTGCCACTACGAAGATATAAAGAAAGAAATTAGAGCCGGAGATATCTTGTTCTGCAGCGGCAAATATATCTTCAGCAAGGTTATTCGATATCTTTCAGACTCTCTCTTTACCCATGTGGGTATTGTATTCCCCTGGCAGGATCAAATAATGGTATTGGAAAGTGAAGTGCTTATCGGGGTACGGGCGGTAACTCTTTCTAATTATCTAAAAAATTACAATAACACAAACCGGCCATATAAAGGGGATTTGTACCTGGGAAGACACAATGCAACGGTTGACCAGAAGAGAGCTCTTTCACTCGTTAAACATGCTTCAACCATGTTATCAAGGAAATACGATACCATGGAATTGGCCCAGATTGTATTACGATTAATAGCAAAAATGGGAAAACACCAAGAAAATGACGCCTATATTTGCTCTGACTTTGTCACAGCATGCTTCGAACAAATTGGAGTTCAATTCTCAAAAGACGAAAAGGGATTTATCTTTCCTGAGCATATAGCGAGCGACCCAAACGTAACGCCACTTTTTAAAATCACCGATTAATCATATCACCTAAATACTATTTTTGTTTTAATGAAACATCCATGACCTAACGGTCACAAGGGAGCATGAAAATGGAGATTTTTCAGGTGAAAACAATTTTTTCCATTGACACAAACCTTAATATAGTTTAGATATATTAACGGGTGGTTTTTGACATACATGCATTCCTGGCGTTAAGAACATTAATAAGTCACACTCCTGGTTTTCGTATGGCGTTTCATAAAAAAGTATACAGTACAAATGTCATTGCGAGGAACGGAGTGACGAAACAATCTTTTGTATTGCAAAAGCTTAAGATTGCTTCACTATCGTTCGCAATAACAATAAAAATATGTAATGTTTTAATGAAACGCTTTACTAATCAGTGGGATATCTATGATGCGTACAAAGGCAATAACTGAGAAATATGTATTCCCGTTGTTTCCGTTTTTAGGCATTTTACTTTTATTTTGCTTCCCCGCTTATTCCTCTGAAACAATCGTTAATGATATCGAAGCGCCCCCTCATTCAAGCGCCCCATCCAAAAAAGAAGAAAAAAACATATCCGACGTTGAGACAGCCGTAACAGAAGAAATCTCGACTGAGGCCATATGGTTTGGATTTAATGAAGAAGTAAGCATTTCTACACGACATGAAACCAAAGCCAGCAAGGCACCCAGTATAGTTACCGTACTTACCGCAGAGGAGATCAAAAATCTGGGGTACCGTACATTTGGCGAACTCCTGAGAATCATACCAGGATTCGAAATCCTGAAAATGGCTAATTTTGGAGAAACCATCCCAGCCGTACGCGGTCTCAGCGCTGCAAATAAGGTAAGGGTAATGCTCAACGGACATTTTGTATGCAACCCCTTAAGAGGCGGGATATTTGGCGAATTTGATGATTTCCCTGTGGAATGCATAAAAAAGATCGAAATTATCCGGGGCCCTGGCTCTGCTGTTTATGGAGAAAATGCATTCCTGGCAGTTATCAATATCATCACGAAGGATACACAGGACATTCAAGGCGTAAGATTAAGCAGTGGTTACGGAAGCTTCGATACGTATGACGAAAACGTTATATTTGGCGAAAAGTACGGACAGGTTGATTTCTCAGGAACGGCACGATACCGGCAAACCAGCGGCTTTAATGGCACAGTAAAGAGCGATTTTCAAACAACACTTGATAATATGCTTGGGACTTCTGCATCTGCGGCTCCTGGCCCTGTGCATGACGGGAGACAGGAATTCGATTTGAGTTTGAAGGCTGATTACAAAGATTTGTGGTTTCAGGGTTGGTATAACAATAAAAGATGGGAGCCATTTATAGGGCCACAAAACGCCTTAACCGATGGATCTCAGATTGAAGATGATTATGTATTTGGCGAAGTTGGCTATAAAAAAACCTTTGAAGAAAAATTTACGTTAAAGCCCAGGGTTTATTATGATCAATTTGATGGAGACAATTTTATAAAATCTCTCCCTAATGGGTCAACCTTACCTATAGATACTAATAACGATGGTGTTCCTGACACATTTTTTACGTATCCAAACGGATTGCTTGGCGATGGCAAGGTAATCGAAAAAATTGTTGGCACAGAGATTCCGTTTGATTATCAGCTCTTCGATGGGAATATGCTCACACTGGGTGTTGAATACCGCCTGATTAATCAAACCAATGTCCATTTCCTGGCAAACTTTGATCCAGCAACGCTAGCCCCTCTGCCCGGTATACAAGATTTTTCAGATAAATATCCCTTTTTAAAAGAGGCAACGCGCAGGATGGCGTCTGTTTATTTACAGGACATATGGGACATTACTGACACCGTAAACCTTACCTTGGGGGTCAGGCACGACGATTACAACGATTTTGGCGGTGCAACAAGTCCACGGTCGGGCTTGACCTGGGCATTCATGAAAAATGCATCTCTCAAGGTTCTTTATGGAGAGGCATTCAGAGCGCCAAGCTTTTTAGAAATGTTCACCACCAATAATCCTGCTATTCTGGGAAACGAGCATTTAGATCCTGAAAAAATCAAAACGTATGAAGTCGGTTTAAATTATCAGTTTAATAAACACGTCACGAGCAGCGCTAATTATTTCTATAATGATATCAAGGATCTCATCGCCTTGCGCAATTTACCAAATTCCCCAAATACGTCGCAGTATGGAAATTTTGGAAACGCACGTGTCCAGGGTATCGAAACGGAAACCAAAATTGATATAATAAAAGACAATTATATTTTTATGAATTATACCTTCCAGAATCCGGAAGATAATCACGGAAATGAACTGCCCTTTGTCGCACAACATTATGGTAACTTTGGTGTAAATGTACACTATTGGGAATATATGAATACAAATCTTAGTACTTTTGTAAGTGGACGTCGTTCCAGAGAGGAAAGCGACCCGCGAAGTGATTTGCCCGCGTATGCCTTACTGAATTTCTCTGTTATCGGAAAGGAATTTTTTAAAACTATGGAGGTGCAGGGAACAGTATTCAATCTCTTAGATAAGGATTATAGCGACCCCGGACCCACTGCCATACCCAACGACCTTCCGCGACCAGGAAGGACGTTCTTTGTTGGCCTCAGTTACCAATTTTAGTGCATACAAATTGTCGTATATAATCCCTAACTTGTTTATAAATACAGCATATAAACCATCAAAAGCCATAGTAACTATGGTCCAACAATATTTTAAACTTCAAAGACGCATAACCTTCCAATTATTTTGGCCTATCATAGCATTCATATTCTGCATACTATTTCAAATTTCTTTGGGAACTGCAGATGAAACGGGAACCATGGCCATCATCTTACGAAGCCAACAAATTGCAGCTTATAATGACGTAATACAAGGCTTTGAGGAAGGATGCAAGGGGAAAGGCATCTCAATAAAGGCAATTTATGACCTGAAAGGAGATGTAGGAGAAGGCAAGCGGGTTATGGTCAACATCAAGAATGAGCACATCAGACCTGATGTTGTTTTAGCTGTAGGAGTACTTGCTGCAACCCTCGCCAAAGAGTATTTTCCTCATATCCCTATTATATTTTGCATGGTTATCAATCACGAGCGATTTGATCTTGACGGACCGAATGTCTCCGGCATTTCATCTGAGGCGTCCGTTGAAGACCAATTCTCCCTCCTTAAAGAACTGCTTGGGACCAGAAAGAATATCGGGGTTATATACGATCCTACAAAAACGAAGAGAATTATTACAGAAGCAATCGTCGCAGCAAAAACGTATGAATTCAATCTTATTACAGCAGAAGTTATGTCAGAAAATGACATTAATTCTGCGCTGGACCGTATTATAAACAAGTTGGATGCCTTATGGATAGTGCCCGATAGTACAGTAATCACAAAGGATTCACTCGGCATTATATTAAAAGCCTCCCAAAAATACCGCCTGCCAACAATTTGTACTTCAGTGGCAATTGTTAAGAGCGGAGCATTGGTTTCTATTTCGCCTGATTACCCGTACACGGGTATTCAGGCGGCAGAACTAGCGCAAACTTTATTAAGAACCCCAACACAAATATCATTGGGCATTCAACAACCTGATAAATTAAAAATAATCATAAATACTCAAACAGCGAAGACGATTGGAAAAAATCTGTCGTCCCTTCAGTCAAGAACAGATGTTACCTTTTATCCATAAAAGAACATCATTTCTGAAAAACCGCTTTGTTTTATGTTGCAGGGAAAACAAAATAATGTGAATTGTGACCCATATCACAGACAGTATAAAAAAATATATATTATAATATTTTGCAAAATTGATTTTTAAACATATTAGTATTCTTGAAATCATATGATCGGTATCCGGGCAAAACTCATAATCTTCATGGGGTTGGTAATCATTATCATTGATGCAATCAGTTGCCTGTTCTTCTTTATAAATTCAAAAAGACAGCAGGAAGAAGCCCTCCAGAAATTGGGTGTTTCCATGGTTACGCTCATTGCCCAGGATAATGAAGTAAAACACGCCCTGAGTTCCCGACAGCCTGCATTCCTGGATAACCCCATAAAAAGACTCCAGGCATTTGACAGGGAACAAGAAATTGGTTACTGGCGCATTTTAAACACCCGAAAGGTTATCGCCGAAAAGCTGTCACCCTGGAGCACGATCCACGTGGACGAAATTCCTGCACAAAACAATAATCAAAATTCCTTTGCCCCGCTGATCAACCGGATAACTACCAGTGCAGGCGAGACATATTTTAACTGTTCAGTACCCGTTTTTGAAATACAGACATTCTCAGAGGAGGAATTCGCCGCTCAGATGCTTGGCGATGATCAAACGTCCACGCTCACAAAGCAAAAAATTTTAGGATTTGTACAAATAGGGTTATCTACCCGCAAACTCGGCGAAAAGATACACAAGATCATCCTTTACAGTATCATCCCTATGGGTTCAGGTATAGTTTTAGTAGGGTTATGCATAATCCTCTTTCTCACCAAATACATTGTTTCCCCCCTACGAAACCTGGCAAATATAACCCTGGATATTGCCAAAGGAAACCTCGACCGCACGGTAGACATTCAGTCCCGGGACGAAATTGGCCAGCTTGCGGTAAACTTTAATGAAATGACAAAAGAATTAGGAAAAACCTATTTTGACCTGAAACAAGAAATTGTTGAGCACAAACGTACAGAAGAGTTGCTGCAATACCGGGTAAAAATGGAAGAACTCGTAGCAACCATTTCGACCAATTTTGTTACCCTCGCACCGGATAAGGTTGATACCGGAATAAGCTATACCCTGAAACTTATCGGAGAGTTTACCGGCGTTGACCGCAGTTACGTTTTCTTTTTTTCGGAAGATAAAAACAAAATAAGCAATACCCATGAATGGTGCGCAGAAGTTGTAAAATCACTCATTGAAAGTCGTAAAGAAATTCCTCTGGAACATTTTAGCTGGGCAATGGATGAATTGAAAAATTTTGAAATCATCTACATTCCACGGGTGACTGACCTGCCGGAATCTGCAAGAGCCGAAAAGGAAATTTTATATTCACAACAGGTTCAATCGATCGTCATTGTGCCTATGGTTTATAGTAGTACACTTGTAGGATTCCTGGGTTTTGATTCTGTACGGACAGAGAAAATATGGACAGAACAAGACGTCGCCTTACTCAAAATGGTTGGGGAAATCTTTGTCAATGCGCTTCAGCGCAGAGAGGCTGAAGAACAGATTAAAGATAACGTCAAGCGGCTGACCATCCTCCATAAAATTGATCAGGCAATCATCAGCAGTATGGATTTGAACATCATCCTTAGTATATTTCTAGAACAGGTGACAACGCAACTCAGTGTTGATGCCGCAAACGTATTGCTCCTGAATCCACAAACGCACAAATTAGAGTGTGCAGCTTCACGCGGCTTTCGTTCGCATGAAACAGAATTCTCATATACCCACTTTACAGAGAATTTTGCATCCCTTGCCATGGTTGAAAAACGCATTATTTATAACTCCCATAAATCCTCAATAAACGATACCTTGAAAAATTACGGAGAGGGCATGGAATTTACGACCTATTATGGCGTACCGCTCATAGCGAAGGGACAGGTAAAGGGAGTCCTGGAAATATACCACCGCACCCCTATCAATTCGGACAATGAGTGGATGAGCTTTTTAGAAGCAATCGGAGCACTGGCAGCCATCGCAATAGATAATGCATCGTTATTTGACGGTATGCAACGCTCGCATTCGGAATTGTCTATTGCGTATGATTCTACCATCGAGGGGTGGTCCCGTGCCCTTGAACTGCGCGACAAAGAGACAAAAGGACATTCCCAACGCGTGACCGTTTCAACCGTGAAATTGGCTCAAATCATCGGTGTAAAAGAAGAGGATCTGATACACATACGGCGTGGGGCGCTCCTACATGATATTGGAAAGATGGGTATTCCGGACAACATCTTGCTCAAGACAGGCGATCTTACCGAGGAAGAATGGCAAATTATGCACAAACATCCGGAGTATGCTTATCAACTCCTTGCTCCCATTGCTTATCTCCGTAAGGCACTGGATATTCCTTACTATCATCACGAAAAATGGGATGGCACCGGTTATCCACACAAGCTAAAAGGCGAACAAATCCCCCTGGCCGCTCGTATTTTTGCGGTAATTGACGTGTGGGATGCACTGAGTTTTGACCGCCCATACCGAAAGGCGCTGTCAAAAGACGAAGTGGCAAAATACATTAAAGCGCACGCGGGCACTCATTTCGATCCAAAGGTGGTGGAGGGATTCTTAAAGTTATTTCTGTAATTCCCTTTTTCATGGATTTTGAGAGAAAGATTGCTTCGCTGTCGCTCGCAATGACAGGCAAGACAAGACTTTTTGCACAGACTCTAAAGCCTTGAGTTACATCAAAGATAACTATTTTACTTTTCACCTAATGAACCCTGACCATTAATCCTCTGCGCATAAACATCCCAGTACGTCTTCTCCTTCTGGCGGTCATCCTGCCAGATTACCATTGCACCTCCAGTTCCATCACCGAGCAGAACTGGAAAACACTGGGTATTTAATGCGGTACTTATTGCCAATCCATTTTTCTCCCACAGGGCAATACCCTTCCGGTCAATTCTCTGCGCAAATAAATCAAACGCAGCCGTACGATTGTCGCTCCAGGCCAACACCACACCGCCAGCGCCGTCGCCTGTTATTCCCACATGATTCTGAATACCGGTTTCAACGCATACAGCCAAACCATCATTTCCCCACTGAACGTTTCCCGCAAGGTCAACGCTTTGCGCATAGATGTCAGACTCGCCGCTCCGCATATCCCACCACGCAATAAGAGCGCCGCCTGCGCCATCAGAAGTAATCACAGGGTTATTTTGATTTCCCGCTACAGCACAAATAGGAATACCGTTTTCCAACCATTGTACACCCCCACCCCCATCCACCTGCTGGGCGAAGATATCGTTGTTGCCATTGCGGGTATCTACCCAGACAACAATTGCCCCTTCAGCCTTGTTGCCAATAAGAGCCGGAAGGTTTTCGTGACCAAGGGCGGCACATACCGGTATTCCCAGGATGTCCCACAACCTGTTACCACTTCCGTCAATACGCTGTGCATAGATATCAGCATAGCTTCGCCTGAAATCCTGCCACACCACAATTGCGCCACCCGTACCATCCTCCACCATTACCGGCGCGCTTTGAGCGCCCGAAGCCAGGCATACAGGTATTCCATTTTCCACCCACAGCAACTCCCCGTGCTTATTCACACGCTGGGCAAAGAGGTCTGCATAGTTAGTCCGGTAGTCCTGCCAGACAATGATTGCCCCACCAGCGCCATCCGTTGCAATACAAGGAGTATTTTGGGTATTGTTCACCGTACAAACGGGAACGCCGTTTGACGCCCATAAAACTTCCCCTTTTGCATTGACACGCTGTACATAAATATCGTAATTCCCCCCGGCCTTTCGTATATCCTGCCAGGTTATAAGAGCTCCGCCTTCACCATCACTCACGATCCTCGGTTTATTCTGATTTTCCGGCGCAGTACAAATAGGCACGCCATCCTCCATCCATAATACATCTCCGTGCACATCAATATGCTGGGCATAGATGTCAAAGTGGCTCTCCCGTGCATCTTCCCATACAACAATAGCCCCGCCAGCGCCATCGCCTACCATCTGCAAACCACTTTGCTGTCCAATTGCCCTGCAAATAGCAGTATTTTCCCGTGGAGTCGAAGACCATGCAGCCCTTGCGCTATGGCATAAAAAAGAAATGCAGAAAAGACAAAATAGAATAAATACGGGATATATTTTTTGGCGTGGTTTTTGTAAGATATTTATCATCATAGTTTAATCATTCTTGCAGTAATGTTTTGTTGTGTATTCTAAAAAACGTTTCGAATAACTTCCCGAAACCCCACATCTTCTCAATTTTTCACCTTCAGCGCTTTCTCGCTGTACACAGAGCATGCTCCCCGGCTTCTTAAGCCATTGCTTATTTTTTTACCCCGGCGTACAGGAGAGGGTCTAACTCCATAGCCTTATTATACACTTTCATAGATTCATCATACTTTCCCAGGGTATAGAGGGTGTTGGCCTTATTATGCCATGCCCGTGCGCTTTTCGGATTAATTTCTATAGCCTTATCAAATGCCTTGATTGCATCTTTATACATGGAGAGCCTGTCCAGTGTGATACCCATATTATTCCATGCCCAGCTTCTGTTCTGATTTCCTTGGGCGGCTTTCATGAAGAGCTGAAGCGCATCATCGTATTTTTCCTGCATAATCAAAATGTACCCCTTCCCATGCCATGCCAGGTCTTCCTGGGGGTTGATTTCTATGGCCTTGTCAAATGCCAACAGCGCCTCGCTATACCTACCCAGGGCAATAAGGACTATGCCTTTATTATACCAGGCTGACGCATACTGAGGATTTGCTTCAATCGTTTGATCGTATAACTTTATGGCCTCTTCACAATTACCTTTTTTGTATAAAACTATCCCTTTATTTACGAGGGTAGAATGCGCGTTGGGTCTGATGCTCAATGCTTTATCATAGGCCTGGACAGCCATGTCGTAACTTCCTATACAATACAAAGCATTTCCCAATCCTTCCCATGCTTCAAAATAATTAGGATAACACGCAACAGCCTTATTGTATGATTTTACCGCCTGTTCAAACCGTCCGCGCTTATATTTTACATTACCGTTTTTAATCCATCGTCTGGCGCTATATTTTTTTGATGTGGTTTTGTAAACATTTCCCTGCATGGTAACGGCACAAGTCGTCTTGCAGGGAAAATAAAGAAAGAACATTAATACGAAAAACAACACAGGACAGATGTATTTCTGGACACAATGGAAAGACCTATAATGATATATGTTACCGATGTTATTATCCATATCCTTATTATCGCCACATTACCTGATCAGGGAGGAAAACAAAATTTAAAATATTCTGAAATATTATAAAAATCGCTGCATAAAATCAAATTAATTATAATATGCCTCCGGTGAATAGTCCTTTTTCATTAAGGTTGGTCTCTGATTTAATGCTCAATCACGAGATTCGCTGATAATTTCTGTAAATTCTGCTGGAGATACAATTCTAATCCCCTGGAAAACCTTTAACCCCTTGAGGTGGGAATCGCCAGAGACAATAAAATGTGCCTGTGCTTCCTGGGCACATTCAAGAATCCGGTTATCTGTCTCATGGTCTTTAATCGCATGCTGTGGTTTTCCTTTTGGGTTAACAAGGTGAGTAAATTCTTTTATACGAGTAATTGCTTGTTTAGCTTGTTTAGATGACCATTCAAATTTACACGTTAAAACCCCTTCAATTTCCGAAAGAATAAAAGGGGAAATAAACAGCTTAATCTTATTCTTTCTGGCCAGAGCCAGTACTTCATCGGGGATACCCCTGAAATTGAGGGCTGAAATGTATATGTTGGTGTCGGCAACAACTTTGATCATAGTTAGTGTTTGGATTGCCGGTACTCGTTAACAAGACGTTCAATGTCTTGTTCTTTAAGGCCAAGCTTTTGGGCCTGGCGGACGCCATATTCCTGAAGTTCTCGCCACTGCTCATCCTGGATGTAGCGCCGCAGCGCTTCACGAAAGAGTTCGCTCTTTGTACGGCCTTCTTTTTTAGCAATCGTCTCGGCTTCTTCAAGAAGCTTTGGCGGGAGAGACAAGGAAAGTATTTTTGTTGTTCGCATATCAGTCTCCGTATAAGTAATACTTGTTATTACTTAAATAAGTGTACATTAACAACATTCTCTGTCAAGGATAAAAAGTACGGGGAATATTTTAAATGGGCTTGTTTTATAAACAATCAATGAAACCCGCTGTGGCGATGATTTTCTGTCTTTTAGAAAATGATAGGCACAGCGGATATACCTGCAAATGGAAATAATGAGCGATTAGACCTAAGAAATTGGGTAGGCGCTTTCGCTCTTTGCGTAGCGTCTTTTGCAAAGGAAAGAGGAAGAGCTGGAGGAAAAAACAATTTTTGCTTGAAGCGGCAATCAGTAGAAAGTAGTATATTTCACCATTCATATCGAAGTAGACAAAAAACCTACCAACGTTGTTCCTCGATTAACGTGTTAGCAGCCGCCCAAGCCCAGAAAGCAGCAGATTACATGCTGCGGCAAGAATAATCCACGAATAGACAAAAACCCCTATTTCTTATCTTCTTAAGATTGCAAAACAATAATGACCACCACAAAGAAACTAATGGTGCTACCAAGTCTGCCTTCAAGCGCATCGTAATATGCCTTGAGCATTGTAATGCAAAGGTCGAAACGCTCTTTGTCAGATGGCGGGAACTGGGGCTGAATTGTATTCAGTAGATTGGACACGGAAATAATTACCTCCAGAGAATTCTCAAGATGACCCCACACCTGCCTTACGTTTGTCGCCTAACGCTGGAATTGACCCGTAGCCCGCGAATGGCATTCAACCACCGACGCAAGGAAAGAGCACGAGAAGAGCGGAATGCTATCGGGCGGCCGGGTCGAATGACTTTTTTGCGGCGGCTCAATTCTGCAATAACAACTTCCGCACTTCATGCGTTGTAAAGAAGTGAGTGGGTTTTCCTTAAAGAATGTTTAATAAATTAATTTTGCACCTCACCTTCCATGGGAGACGAAAGCAATAAAAAAGCGCCTGCAATTACCAGGAGAAACCCAATCCACTGGATGGAACTTGGGCGTTCGCGGAGGATTGCATAACTGAGAACAACCGTCACGGCAGGATATAAGGCTGTTAGCGGTACGACAACGGTTGCATGGCCATTTTGTAAAGCAAAGTAATAAAATATAAGTCCCGACGCCAGACATGTTCCCGAAAGAAAACCAAAGATATTCCAGGACTCGCGCCACGGAACGTGATCTTGTCCATGAAGAACAAGCAATAAAACTACCACTCCGCAAAGCAGGCAAATAACGACCTCTGCAAGGAAGATAGAGACAGGCGGCATTTTCCTGTTAATTGCAAGTTTTCCAAAAAACCCCCATAGTCCCCATAAGAAGATTGTGATTACAGAATAAAATATCACAGAAGACCCTGTTTTCATACATCATTTACCATTGCGTTATTAACGGATTCGAGTTCTGCATGGATAACCTCCCATCTCTTATAGAAGGAATTCAATTCATCAGTAACGGTCTTATACTGTTTGTTTATTTCGACGGACTTTTCCTTGTCGTTATAGAGCGTTGGATCGGTGAGGGTTTTGTCAAATTCCTTTTTTTGCGTTTCCAACAAGGCAATCTTTTCCTCCATGCTTTGAACCTCTTTTGCAAGTTTCCGCTTCCGTGCATTTTGCTCCTTCTTGAGCAAATATTGTTGTTTTTGTGAGCTGCCTTCTTCGGATTTCGAGGGTGATACTGCCTTTGACTCACCACCGGCCGTCTGTGTTGATAGTTCGGCTGTCTTCTTTTCAAGGAAATCCCTGAAATTTCCTAAATGGACATGAATATTCCCCCCTTTCATTTCATAAACTTTACTGACCAACCCATCGAGGAAATACCTGTCGTGCGATACGATCAATATACTCCCCGGATATTCCAACAATGCGTTCTTGAGGA
This sequence comes from uncultured candidatus Brocadiaceae bacterium, assembly GCA_964370795.1. Taxonomy (GTDB): domain Bacteria; phylum Planctomycetota; class Brocadiia; order Brocadiales; family Brocadiaceae; genus JAHFOW01. The sequence continues at coordinate 17,339 of CAYJME010000012.1, read as the reverse complement.
TTTTCTTGGTAGTAATATCAATGTGATTTGTGGGTTCATCCAGGATAAGAAAGTTTGTGGGTTTCAAGAGCATCTTGGCAAGAGAGAGCCGTGCCTTTTCTCCGCCACTCAATACCTTAACCGGCTTAAAGACGTCGTCTCCGGAAAAAAGAAATGCGCCCAATATATGCCTTACCTGGGGAATCATCGAAAATGGCGCGCCAGACTCGGTCTCCTGCAACACGGTATTATTACTATTCAATTTTTCCGCATGTTCCTGCGCAAAATAATCAAAGAGAACGTTGTGACCAAACTTTAAGGTACCCGTATGCGGCTTTTCTATGCCTGCTATAATCCTCGACAATGTAGATTTACCCGATCCATTTTGTCCCACAAGGGCGATTTTCTCCCCTCGCTCAATCGAAAGACATATATCGTGAAAGATCAATCTTCCATCATATTTATGAGACACATCTTTAACTTCCAGCACCGTTACGCCGCTCTGCTTTGAAGGAGGAAACCTGAATTTAATCTGCCCTACGGTATTCTCAGGCATTTCTTCCTTTTCCATCTTTTCGAGCATATGGATACGGCTCTGAACCTGTGATGCCTTGGTATTCTTTGCCCTAAAGCGCTCGATAAACCGCTCCACCTCTTTAATCCTTTTTTGCTGGTTTACATAACGTGATGCCTGCAACTCCATGCGCTTTTCTTTTTCAGCCTCATAGAAGGAGTAATTTCCGTGGTACTCGTTGATCTTCCCTTGCTCTAGTTCCCATATTGTAGTAACATTCCGGTCAAGAAATGCACGGTCGTGTGATATGATAATCAAACCGCCCCTGTACTCCTTTAAATACTCCTCTAACCAGAGGATTGAATCGATATCAAGATGGTTTGTCGGTTCGTCTAAAAGAAGGAGGTTGGGTTCCTGAAGCAACAGTTTTGAAAGAGCTACTCTCATTTGCCACCCCCCGCTGAATGTCTCAATGGCCTTATCAAAATCAGATTCCTTAAACCCCATTCCCTTGAGTACCTTCCCTGTTTCTGCATCAACCTTTGCGCTGTTAATCACCCCCAACTGATGTTGCAGGTGGTTGTAATGGTCTAAGAGCAATAGATAATCTTCCTGCGAAGACGCCGACTCCCGACCCTTTCCTTGCGAAGAGGTGGTATTTTCAATTTTATCCGTGGGCTCAAAGTTCACAGGGGTTACACTTTGTTTAGAGATATCCTCAAGCTGGGTATGAATCTCATCAATTTGCCGTTTCAAACTCAGGATATCCTCAAATGCAGAGCTGGCCTCTTCAAATATCGTGCTTTTTTTAAAAACAAATCCTTCCTGTGGCAGATAGCCAATAGCCGTATCTTTTGCAAAAACAAGCTCGCCCGCGCTGGGTTCAATAAGTTTGCAGAGAAGTTTGAAAAGTGTTGATTTGCCTGCGCCATTTGGACCTATAAGGCCGATCCGGTTGCTTCTCCGTATCTGTAAGGAAATAGTATCTAAAACAATCCGGGCGCCAAAGGCAAGACTGATATTATTCAAACGAATCATTTTATTCCCCCGTATACCGCTTCCCGGTATTCCTTCCAGAAACACTCGACATCTTGAAATCCGGCCTCTTTAAGGAGCTGAAGGTCGTCCGTCAGATACAAAAGATGGTCGCCGCCCGTTTTCTCCTTTTCCGTCAATTCCGAGGATATCTGGTCAAGGGTCTTTTCCTGATTTTTCACCATTTTTATCCTTTGTTGTATGCCCAGGTAATGGAGATACCGGAACCGGGACTCAAGCATACCATAGGGAGTCTTAAAAATATCACCGTTCACAAACCAGCCGTTGGGTTTTAAGATCGAGTGAATGTATTTAAAGAGCGCCAATTTTTCTTCTCTGTATAAATGATGGAGCGCAAAAGAAGAAACCACCGCATCCAGGTTTGAAAAGGTGTTTTCTTTCTGGGGTAATTCCTGGAAGGTTGAGATGCGAAAGGTAACCTGTTTGAGGTGGTCGCAAAGTCTCAACCTGGCTTTCTCTACCATAAGTTCAGCGGCATCGGTGGCCGTAATGGTTACCCGGGGAAATGTTTCTATAATCCTGAAAGAGAGGTAACCCGTCCCCACCCCCAGGTCTAAGAACCGTAAATATTGATCTCTGTGAAACGGTAAAATTTCGCAGATGATTGACGCCATTTTCGTACGGTTAGGGTGCCATGTATCCATATCAAGGTCATAGGTGGCAACAACATCGTGCTTATTAAAGGCGTAGACTGTTTCTCTTAAACTATTTTTTCCCATTGAATATCTCTATCGTGAATTAATCATATACAATTTTTTTAAAATATGATAAATTTTATATTTTATACAAAAATTCGCAAAAATACAGAGATAATTGAAGGATAAGACAATACTATTGAACACGATTGTGAAGAAGATGCGAGGATTCTGGGAAAAAAGTATTATCTACAGGGTATTTGTAAAAAAATATAAACGTTACTTTATTATCGGCACCCTTGCCCTGATTGCAGTAGACATTGTCAATATCTTTCCTCCCCTCATACTTAAAAGGGCAATCGATATCCTTTCAAAAGAGGCCAGTTTAAAAAAAATCATCACCCTTTCAATCCTTTTTATTGCGGTGAGTTTTTTTCAGGGGGTGTGTCGTTACCTCTGGAGAATTAATTTTATTGGCACATCCTTTCGATGCGATTATGACCTCCGCATGGCATTCTTTCAGCATATCGAGACACTCTCCCGGAGATTCTTTCAAAAATACAAAACGGGCGACCTTATGTCACGGGCTACGAACGATATCGGCGCCGTCCGGATGGCTGTCGGGCCTGGACTCCTGATTGGCCTTGATGCATTATTTTATTTCTTTCTCGTACCACCGATCATTCTTTACTTGTCGCCTGAATTATCTTTTTATACATTCCTGCTGATGCCCATAACGCCTTTTATCGCCTATAAAATTAAAGACGTTATTGACAAAAGATTTCGTGATGTCCAGGAACAGTTTTCAAGGATCAGTGAAAAGGTGCAGGAAAACACATCAGGTATACGTATTGTAAAATCGTTTAATATGTCCCGCCAGGCGGAAAGCGCCCTGTTGAAATTGTGCAAGGAATATATGAAAAAAAATCTCTCACTGGCCATTCCCCAATCCCTGCTGGGACCTGTCTTCGAATATATCACCTATACCGGCATCATTATCTTGCTGTTTATTGGAGGAAAGATGGTCATCGAGGGCGCTATTACCTTAGGAACACTGGTTGCATTTCAACGTTATATCTCCATGATGGTCTGGCCCATGACTGCCATCGGATGGTGTTTATCCCTGTTACAACGCGGAAATGCCTCCATGAAACGGATTGATGAGATAATGGAGGAAAGGCCAGAAAGAGTTTCAAGGAGCAGCAGGGAGGCACAGTGCGACAATCCAGTTACTCTCCTTACCACCTCATCTCACCAGCATCATCTTGCCAGGGAAGAAGGTAAAAATGGAGTAACACCGTCGATCGTAGAAGGACAACACCACACACCAAAAGGCGAGATCGAATTCCGGGATATAAACTTTCGGTACGAAGGCCATGAAGAGTGGATACTCAAAGGTATAAACTTAAAAATCTCCGCAGGTCAGCATGTAGCCCTTGTCGGTCCTATTGGGAGCGGCAAGTCAACGCTGGTAAATATGCTCCCGGGAATTATCCCCGTAGATATGCAGAGGATTTTTTTAGATGGCATTGATATTAATGCAATCGATATTAAGATACTCCGCCAGCATATCGGCTTTGTACCGCAAGATACTTTTTTATTCTCTGACAGGATAGAAGACAATATATTGTTTGGCGCAGAAAATGTTACACAGTGCGATAGAGCACAGGAACTTGCCCGTATGGCGGGCATAGAAAAAGAAATACAGGAACTTCCTCATAAATTCGAGAGTTATCTGGGCGAACGGGGAATCAATTTATCCGGCGGCCAGAAGCAGCGCATTACTATCGCACGCGCACTGGCTATCAATCCACGGATTATTATTCTGGACGATTGCCTTTCCGCCGTAGATGCACGGGTAGAAGACGCCATAATGAAAAATATCGTAAAAACATTTCCCGGCAGAACGCTGCTGGTTGTTACCCACAGACTCCCCGCCATTCGGGATTTTGATATAATTGTTGTCTTGAAAGACGGCATGATTGTGGAGAAAGGCACGCACGAACAACTTATCAAAACCAACGGGTTATACACTTCTTTATACACGAAAGAGGCACTGGAAGAAAATATAGAAGTTGAGAAATTGGGAAATTGAGAAGATCAAGGGCAAATTCACCGCAGAGACTCACAGAGATTAAACTTCGTGTTTTTGTGACTTCGTGGCTAATATTTTTATGAATAAAGAAGAATTTTTCACAGAAGATGTTTTAACCGGTAAGGTATACGACAGAACAGTCATTAAAAAACTGTTGTCGTATATCCTCCGCTACAAAGGCGCCGGCGTCGTATCGGTGCTTATGGTAGTGGCAACCACCGCCCTCTTCCTGATGAGCCCATATCTCTTCGGATATGCAATTGATCACGGCATTACCAGAGGAGATATATCACTCACCTATAAAATTGCACTTTACATCCTGGGAATCCAATCCCTGCGGTTATTATTAGTTATCCTGCAAAGTTATAATATACAGGTCATTGGACAGAAGGTCATGCTGGACATGCGCATGGAGCTTTTCCGCCACGTTCAATCGCTCCCGGTTTCCTTTTTTGACAAAAACCCCGTTGGCAGAATCGTTACGCGCCTGACCAATGATATTGCAGCTATCGGAGAACTTTTTTCCGCCGGTGTCATTGTTGTGATAGGGGATATCTGTATTATTGTGGGCATCTTTGTGGCCATGTTCATGTTAAACTGGAAGCTTGCACTGATTACCATTTCCGTCTTTCCTATTATTGTAATCATTGCCCTCTGGTTTGGCAGCCGCATGAAAAATTCATTCCGTGAGATACGGCGTAAACTTGCAAGCATCAATGCCTATCTGAATGAAAACATTAACGGGATGAAGGTCATCCAGCTTTTTAACCGGGAGAAAAAGAATTATGAAAAATTTGACAAGATCAACGATGAATATTTAAAAGAACAGGTCAAATATATCCGTTATTTTGCGGTATTTCAGCCGGCAATTAACATGGTAAGCGCACTGGCCGTTGGCCTTATCCTCTGGTATGGCGCCGGGAAATATATACACGGATTTCTCACGTTGGGGATTCTGGTGGCGTTTCTTTCATACATCCACGACTTATTTGACCCGATTCGGGACATTGTAGAAAAATACAATATCTTTCAGGGCGCCATGGCGTCAGCCGAGCGTATCTTTACCCTTATGGGAGAACCGGCCGAGGTGGATTACGTTGTTCCAAATCCCGCGCAGGAAGTCTTAAAAAGCGGCTTTCACGGTGCAATACAATTTGAAAACGTCTGGTTTTCCTACACGGGAAATGATTATGTACTCAGGGACATTTCATTCCGAATAGAACCCGGACAATCCGTTGCCCTCGTGGGTGTGACGGGGAGCGGGAAAACGTCAATCACGAGTGTTTTAACGCGTCTCTACGAAATTCAGAAAGGAACCATTTATCTCGACCAGATCGACATTCGCAAGATAGAAAAGATTGGATTACGACATGTCATTGGGTTAGTCAGCCAGGATGTTTTTTTATTTGCAGGCACATTACGGGAAAATATCACCCTCTTCAATCCTCTATCAGATTCAGAGGTACTGGGTATCATTGATTCTCTTGGCTTAATGCCTTTTATAGATCGTATGCACAGAGGTCTTGACACGGAAATTGCCGAGCGCGGGGCGAACCTCTCCGCCGGTGAACGTCAATTTATCTCCTTATCAAGAATTATCATCTATGACCCGCGGGTAATCATCCTCGATGAAGCTACTTCCAACATGGACCCCATCGCTGAGGTACTCATACAGAATGCCCTCCACAAAGTAACAATGGACAGGACGTCTATAATCATCGCCCATCGGTTATCAACCATACTTCATTGCGATAAGATTATAGTCTTGAACAAGGGAGAAAAGATTGAAGAAGGCAGTCACGAAGAACTGCTGCGACAAGATGGACTTTACAACCAACTCTATAAGGTGTACATGAAGGAAGAGTTACTAACCTGATTGCATAGGAATTTTCATTTTATTCAAACGGTTTAATCGGTTTAAACCGTTTGAACGGCTTATGGAAACGAGCTAAAGATACTGCCATAAGCAGCTCAACTTAAACCATCGGTAAGCTTGCCGAACAGGGTAAGATCTGTTACTTCCTGTATGGTAATATCAACGAGTCTTCCCGCCAAATCAGGCGTACCATGGAAAATAACAATATGATTTTGCCGTGTCCTGCCCGACAGCTTCCTTGGATCGGATTTGCTTCCGCCTTCCACAAGTACCTGCACCTTTTTGCCCAACACCTTTTTATTTTCTTCCAGGCTGATGCGCTTCTGTAATTCCAGCAACTTTAAATTCCGTTCCCTTTTTACCTCGTCAGCCACATCATCTATCAGTTCGGCAGCCTTCGTGCCTGTGCGGGGCGAGTATTTAAATATGAAACAGTTTTGAAAACGAATATCTTCCATCATTTGCACGGTCTCCTGGAAGTCTTCCTCTGTTTCTCCGGGAAATCCGACAATAAAGTCACTCGCCACGGCAAGATGGGGAATATACTCCCGTGCAAATCTGATTAATTCACGATAGTAACCCGATGTATACCCGCGTCGCATCAGTCCGAGTACCCGGTCAGAACCTGATTGGGCAGGCATGTGTATATGCTCACACACTTTTTTTAATCGGCTTATGGTGCGGATGATTTCACGCGACATATCTGCAGGATGAGAAGTTACAAATCTGACCCTGTCAAGGCCGTCTATATCTTCTAGCGCTGAAAGGAGGTCTCCCAGATTAACATTTCCGGACAGGCCCTTTCCGTACGAATTGATATTTTGTCCGAGGAGCGTAATTTCTTTACAACCGTTTGATACGAGGGATTGTACCTCTTCTTTGACGTCGGAAATTGTCCGGCTGATCTCCCGGCCGCGTACATAGGGTACAATACAATACGAGCAGAAATTATCGCAACCCCTGATAACCGTAACAAAAGCCTGATATGTATTTGGGCGGTAGGCAGCCACCCGCTTTACACTGACAACCTGATCCTCATCCACCGCTAACACATGGGAGCCATGGTTCCTGATAGTTAAGAGGAGTTCCGGCAGCCGGGAAAACATGCGCGTGCCACAAACAAGATCAACAAGCGGCATGCGCTTGAATATGGACTCACCATCCTTTTGCGCCATACACCCGAGGACGCCTATGATAACATCCGGGTGTTTTTTTTTCAGTGTTTTTAATGCTCCAAGGTGGGAATATACTTTATCTTCGGCGTGTTGCCGGACACTACAGGTGTTAAACAAAACCACATCGGCGTCTTCAACCTTATCAACGATACGATAGCCATCCTCCTGCAACAATCCCAATGAAAGCTCTGCATCGAGTTTATTCATCTGGCAGCCGAAGGTTTCAAAGAAGACGGTCTTGGATTCCCGGTCTTTAAGAAATTGTGGGGAACTAATCATGTTACGAATCTCAAAAGCCAAAAGCTCACAAAGAGCTTATAACAATGTAAGGTAATGACTGGTAGGAGACGGCTCCTACACGTAAAAAAACTATAACAACTCAGCCCTGTTCTGTCAAGGTGAAGCACACAGGAGAAACTACGGATACCTCATATTGAATGGATTGAAACATAACGGGAAATATTTCAATCTGTACGGATAGAAAAATCACGAAAACAACCTTATGCATTTTATTTTCTTGAAAGCTTCTGTAAAATGTGTTTTACTTTTCACTTATGGAAATTAACAGAAATACGATAATCAAAGACCTCATTGAGTCGCATCCGGAAACGCTTTCTGTATTCAAAAAATACAATCTTGTTATTGCGGGCGGTGTTCGTGGTCCCAATGAACCGATTGCCTTTTTTGCCAAAGCACATGAGGTTGATTATGATACCCTTGTAAAAGAGCTCAACGAGGCCATCGCAAAGGGTGGCGGAGAGCATATCGAACTTCCAAAACTGGAAGAAGATAAAATATACGAAAAGTTTGTTAAAACCGCCATTGTTTTGACGCTTACTGTTGGTGTGACTTTTGGCGCTATCATATTGAGTTATATAGCACTCAAGCTGAATTTTAACTCAATATATTACACACTTATTCAGGCTCACGGTCATGCCCAGCTTTATGGGTGGGTGGGTCTTTGTATCATGGGTTTTTCCCTCTACATCATACCACGGGTAAAGAATACCGAGCTCAGATCGAGAAATCTGACCAGCATCTGCTACGTGCTTATTGTTGCCAGTTTAGTACTACGGACAATTATACAACCGCTATCCTTCCAAGGTACGAGATTCCTGTTACCGATATCTTCAATTTGTGAAACCATCTCGATTTGTTTATTTGTCTTAATTATCCTCCGCACTATTTTGGCAAGTAAGGAAAAAAAAGGCGTCTTTGATAAATTTTTCAAGGCAGGTGTTATCTGGTTTCTTATTTCAACAGGGTTAAATTTCGGAATGATCATGTATATATACAAACATGCCTTGATTGAGATTCCCAGAGCAGTCTTCAGTCCCTATGTGCACCTTTATCTTTTTGGTTTTGTATGTATGTTTATCTTTGCTATAAACATCAGGACGGTGTACGCATTTCTTGATATCAAGCCAGTCCGTGAAAAGCCGGTCAACCTGACCTTTTGGATCCTCAACATATCCATTCCGATATATTTTGCAGCGTACATGTTCGCCGACAAAAGTACTGTGGCATTGAGATTTTCTCAATTTATTGTCTTTCCCATGGCCTTTGCCATCCTTGCATTTATCTATGGTTTACGTGTTTTTGAACGCTCCACAAAAGAACTCCACGATGTGGTAATGGACAGGAGTTACACCAAGACCATTCGTACGGCATATATCTGGCTAATCATCAGCACGATAATTCTCCTTGTTATCCCCTTCCTGGGACATGGTTCGGAAATGCAAAAGAGGTTTCATGGTTCGTTGAATCATGCGCTTACCGTTGGATTCATAACGATGATGATTATTGGTTACGCATCAAAAATGATTCCTACCTTCAAAGGGATTAATATGTATAGTCAGAAAATGTCGGACTTGACATTTATCCTTATAAATGTTGGTTGTTTTTTACGAGTATTTTCTCAAATTCTCGTGGGAGTGAGCGGAAGAAAGCTCTTTTATGCGACCATGGGAACCTCTGGATGGTTTGAATTAGCAGCACTCGGTCTCTTCGGATATAATCTGTGGAAAACTATGAATACTACACAGGTTGTCAAACCAGCCGAAGCAAAGAAATTATTAGAGGTCACAAAGGATACAAAGGTCTTCGATATAGTAGACGCATATCCAGAGACACTTCAGGTATTTATTGACTTTGGTTTTAGCCAGATGGCCAATCCTGTTATGCGGAATACCATGGGCCGTGTTGCGTCCATTGAAATGGCAACCAGGATGCACAACGTGGATATGGACAAATTTATCAAGGCTCTGAACGATAAGATTGCCGTAAAAAGTTAATCTCCTAAGAAATTTTTCAAGAACGCCCCTTTACGTAAACGGAAAAAACATTTTTCCCGTCAGCCTAAACCATTCCGACGTATAAACAAGACGAAAAATTGTGGAGGATGTTGTGCTGTAAAGCCACATAAGATAGCGTATGAACAAAGGAAAGGAAATTAATTTAAATACCGAACTAAAAAATGTACCGTTATTCAGCGCCCTGAACGAAAGACAACTCGATATGCTTTATAAGGTTGGAACGGTCAAGAAATTTACCAAAGGATATACCGTCGTACGTCAGGGTGATCCAGGTGATATTTTTTACATTGTTGTAAGCGGTGTTGTAAAAGTAACGCTTTTTAATAAAGATGGCAAGGAGATCGTCCTTTCTGTCTTAAAGTCAGGTGATTTTTTCGGTGAACTGTCCCTGCTGGACAACGAGCCCAGATCCGCATGCGTGATTGTCGTTGAAGACGCCTCACTGTTTATGCTTACCAGAAATAGTTTCTACGACTTAATAACAACCCAAACAGACATATTAAAAAAAGTATTAAAGGAAATCTGCTCCCGCTTGAGGCATGCTGATGAAAAGATTGAAAGTCTGGCTTTTCTGGATGTTTACGGAAGGACGGTACGGGTGCTCCAGCAATTGGCACACGATCAGGGGGTTAAGGTAGAAAATACTGTTGAAATCCAACATGCCCCCACCCACCAGGAGCTTTCCAATATAGTTGGAACATCGCGAGAGACCCTCAGCAGGATTATTACACTCTTAAAAGGAAATAAAAATCTTGTTTCCTATAAGGGCAGGACAGTCATTCTGAGGGAAGTATCGCCAGAACAATCGCCAGCCAGTTAAATCTTACAGAACTATCAAAAGCCGGAAAAACAACAGGAAGTAATTCAGGATACCCCCCTATTTCAAGATCAGTCCTTTGATCTGGAAATCGTTGGATTTTGCATCTTTGCGTCTCTTCTTATTCCGAGCGCAGCTATGCTGCAACCAAATCGCCTTATGATTGAAAAATTTATTGAAAAAATATCCGCAGGAAAAACAGACCGATTCTATGAAATTTATACTGCACGGGGTTTTTTGTTGGAATTGGACAAAAGTACAGGGAAAGTACGGTTAAGTGATAATGCGCACAGGGACGACGGTGAATTCCTGGAGGCCTTGCAGCATGTTCATTATAAAAAGATGTACACGAAACCACATCAGGACGCCATTGATAAACACAAAGGTGAAGGAACTCTTCAAGACCGGCACATGTTCTTTGAAACGATTAATACCCATTTCTACGATATAAACAACAAGCACTATTTGACGGCACTCTTTACCCAGGAAATACCTGTTGACCTTTTTCGTTTGAATTGGGCACGCGATTGGTATGGTAAATTTGACCAATTTAAAAACGTTGGGCAACTTCCCGCAATCCGTGTATACGACCTGGAACCATTCATCGCCCGTCTGGTCATATCAATTTCTTCGCTCGGTATATCAACATGGTCGTCGTGCGAAGGCCATTGGGGTGAACCTGCGTATATTGTCTTTGACGGCGCCTACCATCGCACCTGGTTTCAGGCGCTCCTGAATAAGTTTATCCTGAAAAAATTAAATCTGGTATGCACCTGGGAATGGTTGGGGTGGGATGAGCGCTGTTCTATAAGGAGTCCAGGCCGTGACATCTTAGAATCATACCTGGAAATTCAGCATGTTGCCCGGTTATTGTATGAAAATAGGATATACTTAAGGACGTTAAAAAAACAGGTGTGTTCCTTCCTCACAGACAAACACAAAAATATGCATCAGAAAGAATTGCTCAGCACATTCGAAACGTATCTTGAGGAATTATTATAAGGGCCTGTGAAAATTCTTCTCCACAATAGGATTGCCGATTGCGTTACATTATCGCAAGATGTTCTCTGCTCATTCCCACGCGGAGAGCAGGAGCGACTCACGTTTGCACAGATCTTACCAACTTCATAAATTCACAAACCTTATTGTTATCAAGTTCATTTTTCCAAGAACCGCCCTTCTTAAAGTAAGAACCGACAATAAGATAATCCGAGACTTTTGCAAATTCGAGAACATTTTCCCTGATAACGCCGGAACCCACATAAATAGGTAGTTTTACACCCTCTTTTACAGATTTCACATCTGCGACTGCAGGCGCAGCGCCGGTAGTAAATCCTGATATAACGAGACCGTCGGGCTCCAGGTATTCCGTAAGTCTCGCCATCTCTACCAATGAAAGATCAGCAGTGATCGCATGGCTCGCGTGTTTTTTCTTGATATCAGCAATCACTTTTATGTGGTCTGCCCTCAAATATGCCCGTTTACGCATCAACTCAGCCGCACAGCTTTGGATTAAGCCTTCATCCCCAATATGGGCAAAAGAAAAACCCTCCACACGGATAAAATCAAATCCGGTATTACAAGCTATCGAAATCGCTTCGCTATTGGCGCCTGCAAGAACCTGCAAGCCAAGATAGAGATTACACCTCTTCCTGATTTCATGACATATAATAGATATCATGCTCACCGTTTCTGGATAAACGGTTCCTTTGAGATAAGGTATGTCCGAAGTATTTTCAACAATGAGACCATCAACGCCTGCCGCTTTATATATCTCAAGCTCGCAGAGCGCCTTGTTGATAATTGCTTCTCTGTTAAAGGCAAATCCCGGTGAACCAGGAAGCGGCAGGAGATGAATACAACCTATAATTTTAGCAGTCAAAATTTATCCTCCATTTAATTAATGCAACTCAAACCTTCATCATTCACTACTCAATAATTAATTGTTTTTTAATACTACAATTTCTATAGTCTTCGCATTACTCATTTTATTTTTGATCTGGAATAGTTCTTCTGCATCCTGTAATTGAAATATGAAGGTATCCCTCTGTGTCCTGTCTATATACGAGCGGGGTAAATCTCATGGACTGTTTCAAGAATTAGCTCAGCTATCAACTCATCATCTTGTTTTAAGTTATAGATTTCGCTGTGTGATAGGTCATTGTGTAATGGATTATGCTCATCAGTTATGGGGTCATGGAGGACTTCAATATTTCGTCTATCTGGGCTTTCTGTTAAGACTTTTTTGCGAACTTCACCAACATTTAGGACAGCTATTTTTGCACTCGCTCCTACGCTCAATTTTGAGGAGTAAATATTTCGGATTTCAGTAATTTCACACTCTCTGCTTGAGCAGTTAAGAAATTCTAACCAATTTACAGATAAACTTTTTTCATCTTTTCTTAACATAAAAGCAGTGGCCTGAATTTGCCCATCTGAGACTTGCGTAGGTTTGCAATATCGGGCAATGTGGTTTTGGTCAGGTATCTTATCACCTTTCATTATGAGATCCAATCACATACGTGATAAGGTGCCACAGTTTCCATCAGAATATCAGTTGTTACTGCCCCGGAAATCCTAATTTGTCGTTCCGGATGCCTATCATTCGGTATGAATATAACAAAGCGAGCATCCCCATTTGACAAAAAATGCACGCTGAAAATTCGCTTCAGTTCGCCCCTCCATGAAGCATAGATGTTATTGTCAGGTGTTAGAGAAATAGTTGGGCATTTTAAATTGGTATGCAAGAGAAGGAATTTATAAAAATTTCGAATTGATCTAGCCGATATTCCAAGACTGGCAGAATCTTCTTCCTTTGCATCATTAAACAAAGCAAGAAGTCTATTTGCCAAAGTTTGTCGAAAGGGAATAGATTTCGATGTTCTAATCCGGGAAATTAATTCTTTTACCTGTTCTTCTTCTCTATCAAGTAAATCCACTTGAGTGAAGGGGTCTTCTTTCTCAGCCCAGGGGCTTATAAGAACCTTGCGACCCTCCTGGCTTACGGCAGTCAAGAAATATGTGTCCTTAGACACTTCCCGAGGTTTTTGGGTCAAGCGATTTCTTCGATTCCACACTTCATCATCTGGCTCACCGATTGAGGAATCGACTACAAAAGATTTGTTCCCGTATGCTATGGTGGCTTCTTGTACAGTCTCCTCATATAAATACAGATCAGGCATTGTCTTCTCGTTCCCAAATTTTTTGAATTTCAGGGGTTGTTAGATCAGTAAAACCTCGGACTATCCATTCATGCGCCAAGTCAAACCATTCACGAATATTTTCTTTACTCGCTGATTCTCCTATCCCGCGCGCCTTCAATTCAAGAACAAGCAAAGGAACTTTGTCTTCAGTTCGTGTAGCTTGTTTTAAATTAACAATCAAATGTCCTTTCTTTTCCCTCACGGGAAACTCTGCCTGCCAGGCAACTTTTTCGGGATTCGGCAAAAAACGCGTCTTTGTTTGCTTCCAAACAAAATTCGAAAATATTCCTGGAAGGTCATCGATTGTATTCCATCCTTGCCCCATTGGTATATGGTTGATATAGCTAAGTTCGCATTCGATCGGTTTAAACTCGCCTAACTCAAATTCACCAAACAAATTTACTATAGTATTCAGCACTCTCTCGAAACTCTTGATGACGTAATCATATCGAGGGTAATCGTTTTGTCTGCGTCGCCAATTGAAATAAAACCGGTCGAACTGAAATTGTACCAATTGATCATCTGATTTGTTTATAAACCATACTCTCGGCAAGAGCATCCCTGTTGCCTCATCTACCAAAATTTCACCTTTAACTGATGCTATCGGTGGAGCATGTTGAATAATCGGGTAATCTGTGCGAAATTTATTCCAAAGAAAACCGATATGGGGGATACGGAGCATATCAGGAGCATGAAATCGCATCCCACAAACAACTTCGTTAATAGGCGGGTTCTTATAACTTGGAAGAGCGCCTGATAAAAAGGAACGTTCGATTGGGTGAGTCATAAAATGATATTAACCCTTAATTTATGAAATCTAATAGAATATAATAAAAAATATTCCTTTACGTCATTCTTATATTACGACTGTCATGGAAATTTATATTGTAAATGTATAATAAAATAGATTGTTCTGTCAACAAGCATCTAATATTGAGAGATAAAATACTGAACGTACGTGATATTAAACTTAATCACAACTCCATTATTAATGGTTGTTTGTCCACGTTGCTCTAATAAAAAGTCTTTTAAAAGACTAATAATTTCAAGCGAATTAGAAGACTTATTAGACATTTTTGACCCAACAAGGAGGATTATCCTTACCCTTATTCGTAATCAACGCTTCTCTTTTCATTTCAGAAAGCAAATTAGCGATTTTATTCTTCTTTCTTGTAGTTGCCCAATCTTCTGGTAATAAGTTCCACAGTAATTCGTCAATTTGCTTGCGGTTTGCTTGCTGATATTCGTTAAGAAATTTCAATACCCAGTCTTTAAGTTTATGAAATGAATTGTTTATAGGGTCAATATATTTCAATTGACAAATACGAGGAACAGAAATGCAGATACGATAAGATAATTAATGAATTATAACGGCTTGATCTATGGTTTTTGTATAGCGAAGCTGTAACCAAATTCCCCTTATCAAATGGGAATCAAAGGGGTTTGTTGAAAAAACTTACAAAAATACTATATACCTATTTTACTTAATGACTATTTGCAGTATAGCTGCCGGCTAAGGCATTGTTAAGTGCATCATTCGTACGCCTTCGTGATGTGATTAAATATACATGTTTTATTTGCAGACCAAAAAAATTACTATCTTGGATTTCTGCTACTCCGTGTTCGACATGCACAGCTCTGTGAAATGCTTCTAAAGCTGGGTTGCTTCCATCGATAATTGCTATGCGTGACAGCTTCAACAATTGTTCATTGGACAATGTTTTTTGTACGATACCAGCGATGTATTCGAATGCCGCTTTTTTGTCTTTCTCAATCCACTCGGCAGCAACAACAAGATCCCACTTTCCGGGGGCGTCTTCTCTTAGAAAAAGCGCAAAAAGATCAAATGGACCTTTTTCTTGGGCTATATTTTTTTCTTGTTCTTTTAGTTTTTCTATTATTTCTTTCATAGCTTAGCCAACAAAGAAGTAGCGGATGAAATCATTAACTGCGCGTCAGATGAAGATGCGCTACCTATAGGGTTATACCTTGATTCCGGATCCCACTCTGCAACCGCAGACCATTCTGCTAAAAGTTTGGTTTTAATATAATCCTCTATTCCTGTAAGGTGTAACAACACATCAAGATTATGTGTCTTAAAGCTACGATATTCTTCAAACTCTTTCTTAGTTGAAGGAAATCCTGGCCATTTCAGTGTCCGGCATATACGAGCCTTTAGTCCAAGCTCTACTGCGTAGCCGCAAAGATAGATAGCCCCTTCATACCGCCGAGAAGTAGCAAGCACCTCCGCATCCCTAAGTCGAGCTTTGGCGATTTTCTTGATTTCCTTTTTATCTATCATCGCGCTTTCTTAATTCGTGCTGCTTACAACAGGAATTATACTGCCCATAAGCATTCTTGTATCACGGCTGTCATAAAAATTTTTAGCCGTCATATTTCCCCTGAATTCTCTTAAATAAGGATGGTCTTATGTTCAATTATAATATCAATAAAAAATATTATCTTCAAGAGTTATCTTTCCCCCATATCTCTTCCCCACCACGACTTTAATCACATAGCCATCTTTACAATAACATCAAACTCCTGCTTTGCGATAGGCATTACCGATAATCTCGGCTGTTTGACCAGGGCGATGCTTTGAAGGGTTGGTTCGGACTATATTTGGTACAGGGTTACCGGAACATCAAAGGTCTTTATCGGCTCAAAATCAATGGCAAGCCAGTTTATACATTTCTTTGTTGATTAGCTCATCAACAAATCACGTAATGTTCCTGTTGTCCCGATTGTAACTGCTGAGATAATATCCGTCGGGATTTTGATACCAACACTTTTATTAATCCCACAAAATATTTCATCAAGTGATCTTTTCTGCTCAATTACCTTTTCCATTTCGGCAAGGGACATTAACACAATATTACCGCCAGCCTTTTTGCCGTACTCAACACCCTGATAAGTCCATCTTTTAATAATAAATTTAACAGCCGAAAGTACCTTACTCCCGTTATGCTCTGTTACGAAAAGATTGTCGCATAATTCCAGTTCCATCGAGTAGCTATCAGCCGGAAAATTTATGCTGAGCTTTTGCCCGGCATTCAATACCTTCTGTCTATTAAGTTTTTGAAGAGACTGTGATTGGCGAACAAGGTTAAAAGCATCTTTTATCTCTCTGCGGTATATTGGACTTTTTAAGTCGTCGTGTGAAGCAGGATTCAATAAGGCTTTCCTATAAATTTTGAGTGCATCAATTAATGCCTGTGGCGTAGCAATACTGGAATCTTCATACAAACGGTTCAACTGCTGAACCAGTCCTTCTAATTCAGTTATGGGTTCACCGCCATTACCAATCCTATAGGTATCAGGTAGCAGGTTTCTAATGATGGTTTCACATGCTTTCCTTAAATAATTTCCGGCTGCAGGGTAGTCTTTTGCTTTAAAGTGTGCTTCTGCCTTTTTGAGGTTATCTTCTGATGGCTGAACAATCGGATACTCGGGTGTTGCAGGGTTCCCGTCATCTTCGATATAGAGTTCCTGTGATTTGAATTTGCAGCCGTTATTGTCAAACCATTGACGGGCTAATTCAAACCATTGCCTGTCGTAAGTAGAAATGAAAATCTGGAAGTCCTGTTTGATAAACTCATCTCTTAAAATTTCCAACAAGTATAATGGACTGGCTTTTTCAGACCAGTAAGTAAGATGCAAAATGGTAAGATAGG
>CAYJME010000011.1:0-32190 GCA_964370795.1 uncultured candidatus Brocadiaceae bacterium | reverse complement strand
AAAACATCTCAATCTTTATCTTTATTTACTGTTTTCAAGAATTCAATGGCATTAAGTTAAGGATTGTTTTATCTAAACAACCCCCTGAATCCCCCTTTTTTAAGGGGGACTTTTACGGCAGGTAGCTTAACTTAATGACGTTGTTAAAGACTTACGATATTTTGACAAATTAGGTATGATAATATTCCTGGATGGGTTTTACGTCGAGGCTGCCGTCTTTGAGCGCCTCGATTGCCTTTGTGGCTGCAATGGCGCCGGCAACGGTTGTATAATAAGGGACGTGGTAAACAAGGGCTGTGCGCCGCATGGAATATGATGCCTCCTGCGCAGACTTGCCGCCAATGGTGTTGATAACAAGCTGGATTTCATTGTTCTTAATATGATCCACAATGTTAGGACGGCCTTCTATTACTTTTAAAACGGTGGTGATGGCAACGTTATTTTCAGCAAGCACCTTTGCCGTTCCCCGTGTGGCAACTATTTTAAAACCCATGTGTAAAAGTTTTCGTGCAATAGGCGCCATGGACTTTTTATCCTTATCCCGTACGCTCATAAAAACTGTGCCCGTTAACGGAAGACTGCAATCGGCGGCCATCTGAGACTTTGCATAGGCGCGGCCAAAATCCATGTCCAGCCCCATAACCTCGCCCGTTGATTTCATTTCCGGCCCTAAAATCGTATCCACTCCCTTGAACTTTATAAAAGGAAATACGGCCTCTTTTACGGCAATATGCCTGGATTTCATGTTCTTTGTGGAGATGTTGAGTTCTTTGAGTTTCCTTCCCACCATTACCTTTGCGGCAATCTTGGCAAGGGGAACGCCTATTGCCTTGCTGACAAACGGCACTGTCCTCGACGCACGGGGATTAACCTCCAGCACATATACGACCTTATCCTTGATAGCATATTGGATATTAATAAGTCCTACGACGTTCAATGCCAGCGCAATTATTTTTGTCTGCTTCCTCAACTCATCGGTAATATCACTTCCTATTGAATACGGTGGCAGTGAACAGGCGCTGTCGCCCGAGTGGATACCGGCTTCCTCAATATGCTCCATGATACCGGCAATGAAAACCTCTTCCCCGTCACAAATCGCATCCACATCAATCTCCGTGGCGTCTTCCAAAAAACGGTCTATCAGAACAGGATGTTCCGGTGAGACCTGCACTGCATGGGTAATATACTCCGCCACGCCCATTTCATCATAAACAGTACGCATTGCGCGTCCTCCGAGGACATACGAAGGACGTAAGAGCACAGGATAACCGATCCTGTTGGCAATGGCCTTTGCTTCCTGTGCGGAACGGGCGCATCCATTTTCAGGCTGCCTTAATTTGAGTTGGTTCATTAATGCCGCAAACCGCTCGCGGTCCTCGGCAACATCAATACTGTCCGGAGATGTGCCCAATATTTTTACCCCCTCTTTTTCCAGAGGCACGGCCAATTTCAAGGGGGTCTGTCCGCCAAATTGAACAATGACGCCTTCCGGTTTTTCCTTGTCAATAATCTCAAGGACGTCTTCCAGGGTAAGCGGTTCAAAATAGAGGCGGTCAGAGGTGTCGTAATCCGTGCTCACGGTCTCGGGATTACAGTTAATCATGATAGATTCATAACCCAACTCCCGCAATGCAAAGACCCCGTGAACGCAGCAATAATCAAACTCGACTCCCTGTCCAATACGGTTCGGCCCGCTTCCGAGAACAATTACTTTTTTCTTCTCTGTTGGTTCCGCCTCGCACGAACCCTCGTAAGTTGAATACAGATAGGGCGTAAATGCCTTAAATTCTGCGGCACAGGTATCTACGTGTTTATACACGGGTTTGATCCCTTCCTTTTGGCGGTATGCCCGCACACTCTTTTCGTTGACGTTACACAGAGTGGCAAGGTATTTATCTGAAAAACCATGCTGTTTGGCCTCAATGAGCATTTCCCTGTCCATGTTAAAATCATCGCCGGACTGAGTCGTATGAACACCCCTTGAATATTTTTCCTTTATCTCCTTTTCAAGTTCGAGTACCTGCTTAAGATTGTAAAGGAACCATCGGTCAATATAAGTCCACTTATATATCTCATCCAAACTTATGCCAAACCGCATTGCATCAGCAATATGCCAGAGTCTGTCCGGATTGGGAATCATCAGTTTTCCCCGCAGGTATTCATGCCGTTGTTCATTCGACCATGTATCGCTTCCTGCAGGCCAGAGGGCGTCAAATCCATATCGTCCTGATTCCAGAGAGCGTATAGCCTTGCCGATAGCTTCTTTAAAGGTACGTCCAATTGCCATAGCCTCCCCCACCGATTTCATGTGAATGGTAAGCGTCTGGTCGGTATCGGGGAACTTTTCGAAATTAAAGCGCGGTATCTTTACGACGCAATAGTCAATGGTAGGCTCAAAACAGGCCGGTGTATAACGGGTGATATCATTGGGAATTTCATCGAGGGTATAACCAACGGCAAGCTTTGCAGCGATTTTTGCGATAGGAAACCCCGTGGCCTTAGATGCCAGCGCAGAGCTCCTCGATACCCGTGGATTCATCTCAATCGCAATCATTTCCCCATTTACCGGATTCACGGCAAACTGGATATTTGACCCGCCGGTCTCCACGCCAATTTCCCTGATTACCTTTATCGCCGCGTCACGCATGATTTGATACTCAACATCGGTAAGTGTCTGCGCAGGGGCAACCGTAATGCTATCGCCGGTATGCACGCCCATAGGATCAAAATTCTCTATGGAGCAGATAATCACGACATTATCTTTGATGTCGCGCATCACCTCTAACTCATATTCTTTCCAGCCAAGGAGTGAACGTTCGACAAGCACCTCGTGAACAGGACTGGTCTCTAAAGCTGTCTTGATATACTCCCTGTACTCTTCGATATTATAAGCCGCATTTCCTCCCGTGCCACCGAGGGTAAATGACGGCCTGATAATGGCAGGAAAACCGATTGTTTCGATAATCTTCATGGCTTCCTCGTATGACCGTGCATAGCCGCTTTCGGCCACAGCAACGCCAATACGTTTCATGGCCATTTTGAAAAGTAACCGGTCTTCAGCCTTCTTTATGGCATCCAGTTTAGCGCCAATCAACTCCACACCAAATTCATCCAAAACACCCTTTTCCGCAAGGCTGACAGCCGTATTTAACCCCGTTTGCCCGCCAAGGGTTGGAAGCAATGCCTGGGGACGTTCTTTTACAATAATCTTTGCCACCATCTCGGGCGTAATTGGTTCGATGTAAGTCTTATCGGCGATCTCGGGGTCTGTCATAATGGTAGCCGGATTACTGTTTACCAGCACAACCTTGTACCCCTCTTCCCTGAGCGCCTTGCAGGCCTGTGTGCCTGAATAATCGAATTCGCACGCCTGACCAATAACGATAGGACCTGAGCCAATGATAAGGATTTTTTCTATATCAGTTCTTTTGGGCATTGTATGTTTATGGTAAGGATTATTTCATCATTTTTATAAAACGTTCAAATAAATAGTTTGCATCGTGCGGGCCTGGCGACGCCTCCGGATGATATTGTACTGAAAATGCGGGAAGTGAATGACAATTCAATCCTTCTACTGATTTATCGTTGAGGTTGAGATGGGTGATCTCTACGTTACCATACATGCCCTTGTGAACTGATCCCTGTGACGGGCTTTCTACCGCAAAGTTATGATTTTGTGCAGTAATCTCAACTTTTCTGGTCAACAAGTCCATAACCGGCTGGTTCCCGCCGTGATGGCCAAATTTGAGTTTATACGTCCCGAGTCCCAGCGAAAGCGCCAGCAGCTGATGTCCAAGGCAAATGCCAAAGACGGGTTTCTTTCCCAGCAAACCTTTAATATTTTCGACCATATAAGGAACTGCGGCAGGGTCTCCAGGCCCATTCGAGATCAAAACCCCGTCAGGATTCATATCCAGAACTGCCTGTGACGTCGTCTGTGCAGGGACTATGGTAACAGAACAATCATGATCGTGCAGTTGCCTCAAAATATTGTATTTTACACCACAATCATAGACAATGACCTTGTGCCGTTTAGTCGCTTTTTGCTGAATATCTTCGCCCTCCCACCCATACGGCTTATCGCACGTCACCGATTTCACGAGATCCCTGCCTTCGATGGTTGGCGAAGCATGTATTTTCCCGATAAGATTAGGGACATCGAAGTCTGTCGTGGAAATAATTCCCGGTTGTGAACCCTTGTCCCGTATGCAGGCTGTCAGCGCCCGGGTATCTATACCCTGAATGCCGACAATAGATTTTTTCTTTAAAAACTCTTCAAGACTTATGCGGGAACGCCAGTTACTAGAGATTTGACTGCATTCTTTTACAATAAAACCCTCTAAAAATGGCTTACGCGACTCATGGTCTTTTTCATTAATCCCGTAATTGCCAATCAGGGGATAGGTCATCATCACCATTTGCCCCTTATATGATGGGTCGGTGAGAATCTCCTGATACCCCATCATGCTTGTGTTAAAAACGACCTCTCCGATTGCTTCACCATCAGCGCCCAGGGAATTACCCTTAAACGTTGTGCCATCTGCCAGAACGAGGATTGCCTTTTTTCTATCCATAAACGCTTTTAGCTATAAACAGTAGAGTAATACCCGTACCTCAAGGTACATTCCGCCAAATATTTTTAAGACTTTAAATCGTACACATAAAAAAGAGAAGTGTCAAGCCAAAGTTGTTATTCGCCTGACCAGGACGGATTCGGCGCCGTATGAGACCTAAAACGACAACAATATAGATGTTTTTAAAGAGGCATTTGTTTGATATAATTCCTACTATAAAAATTATGAAACATCAAATATTTACGCTTCCTAATAAAATCAGTCTGAGCAGGATATGCTGTATCCCACTGCTGGTATTTTGCATCTTACAAGTGCAACATAACAATCACTACCGGTATGCATGTCTCTTTATCATGCTACTCATCGGGTTAAGCGACGTTATGGATGGCTACCTTGCCCGGAAGAGGAATGAAATCACAGAGCTGGGGAAATACATTGATCCTGTTGCAGATAAACTGGTATTGATGATCACCTGTATAATACTTTCCTCTGACCATATATGGCCAGAGCCGCGCTTCCCCCGGTGGATTCCAACGGTTATTATTGGCCGCGACCTCATACTTATGTTTGGTACTATTACGGTTCTTATCATTACCGGTAGGATAGAATGTCAACCCATCATGCTGGGCAAGCTCTCGACATTCTTTCAGACCATTGCGATTATATCCGTACTTATTGGGAATCACATTCCACTCCCGACGCTTTTGACCATCTGGTGGACAACGGCTACTTTTACCGCCGTGTCGGGTATTTTTTATTTATACCGGGGAGTAAGGCAGTTATAATAAAATAAAATTGTATGCTTTTTTCTGAAACGATATACGAGCTTTGAACATTTATAACTTTTAAATAATATTTATACGAGGTGTTTTTATGCGATTTAATACCATACCAGAGGTCGTCGAAGATCTCAAACAAGGCAAGATGATTATTTTAATAGACGACGAGAGTCGTGAAAATGAAGGGGACATCGTCATTGCTGCCGAAAAAATGACCCCGGAGGCCATTAATTTCATCCTTACCCATGCACGGGGTATTCTGTGTCTCTCGCTCAACACGGAACTTGCAGAAAAGCTTGACCTCTATCCTATGGTATCCAACAACACATCGTGTTATCAGACGCCCTTTACTGTTTCCATAGATGCGAAAAATGGTATCACCACCGGAGTCTCTGCCAGAGACCGTGCGACAACGGTTTTAACCGTTATTGATGATAAGACAACGGCAGATGACCTTGTAAAACCAGGCCATATATTCCCCCTTAAGGCACGGAGGGGCGGAGTGCTGGTCAGGACAGGCCATACAGAAGGCGCCGTAGACCTGACACGTATCGCCGGTCTCAAACCTGCTGCGGTGATCTGTGAGATTATGACAGAAGACGGAAACATGGCCAAACTCCCGGAACTCAAAAAATTTGCAGAGAAACACCATCTCAAAATTTGCACCATTGCGGACATTATTAAATACCGCCACGAGCAGGAACGATTAATTGAAAAGCGCGTTACCGTAAAATTGCCAACGATGTATGGCAATTTCACCCTTCATCTTTATCGTTCTTTTGTTGATGATTATCTCCACCTTGCCCTCTGTTTAGGCGTTGGAAGTGAAAGTGGAAATAATCCATCACCTTTACATAATGAACCGGTATTAGTGAGGGTGCATGATGAATGCCTGACGGGCGATATCTTTGGCTCTCTCCGATGTGACTGCGGTGAGCAACTTCACAACACCCTTCGCATGATACAAAAAGAGGGAAAGGGTGTATTACTTTACATGCGGCAGGAAGGCCGGGGGATTGGTTTGGAAAACAAACTCCACGCATACCTCTTGCAGGAAAAGGGACTCGATACCGTTGAGGCAAATGAGAGACTCGGTCTGCCGGCGGACAAGAGAGATTACGGCATTGGCGCACAAATCCTGAGAGACCTTGGCATCACCAGGATGCGGTTACTTACCAACAACCCAAAAAAATTTGCAGCCCTTACCGGATATGGTCTGGAAATTGTGGAACGGGTGCCAATCCTGACCGAACCCACAGAGGAAAACATACACTATCTGCGCACAAAGAAGGAAAAATTGGGACATATGATAGAGAAGGTGTAACCGGACAACTTTGGAAAACATACTAATATCCTAGCGCGGCGTAGCCGCAACCAAATCCCCCGATCAAAGGGAAACAACCCCCTGAGTCCCCCTTTACTAAGGGGGATTTCAGAGTTTCCCCCTTAACAAAGGGGGGAAGGGGGTTGTGAAAAACTTACAAAAAAAAGAGGTTTTTACAGAGTAAACTCACATGAGCCAAAGGCTCACAAAAGGGCATGAAAATATGCATTTTCGTGCCAATACTATAACCCGAATGAATCTGAAAAGATTATCAATACATAGGATTATCCTTATTAATAGTCTCATAATGTAACTATTCAGCATATACTTCAATGGGCGAAAATGATAGTGATGAGAGAATCCCGAAGGGATGACATTATTATAGCATAATGCCATGTATTTATTGATAACCCTGTAGGGGTGGCATATTATTATTTACGGAGTATTTCATGTCTACGGGGTTTAGATGCTCCGGCGTATTTTTTCTATAATCATGTCATCCCTTCGGGATTCTTCCTTATTATCCGCTCCGTCTCTTGGTTTTAGCCGGTCTGTGAAACTTGTTTTTGTCATTTTTCGCTGAATAGTTACCAATTATCCTGTAATATCGGCGCAAAAACAACTGCGCGAGATGTAATGTAATGTTTCCGAAAACAAACCTCCCTATAGAAGAAGTCATACCCGAAATAGTTGATACCCTGGACAAAAATCTCAATCTGGTTATAGAGGCCCCGCCGGGCGCCGGGAAAACGACTATTGTCCCGTTATCGCTCATGAATTCATTGTGGCTGACAGGCAAACGGATAATCATGTTGGAGCCGAGAAGGCTTGCCGCCAGGGCCGTAGCGTCCAGGATGGCGGAACTTTTGAATGAAACGGTGGGAGAGACTGTCGGCTACCGGACAAGGCTGGACAGCAGGGTCTGCGCCGGAACAAGGATTGAAGTGGTGACGGAAGGTATTTTGACGAAAATGATTCAAAGCGATCCGTCCCTTGGCGGCATCGGGGCCGTCATATTTGACGAGTTCCACGAAAGAAGCATCCATGCCGATGTAGGGCTGGCCTTCTGCCTTGAAAGCCAGACGGTTCTCAGAGACGACATGAGAATCCTGGCAATGTCGGCCACCCTTGACGGCCAGGAGGTCTCCAGTATCATGGGGGATGCGCCCATCATAAAAAGCCTGGGAAAATCGTTTCCTGTTGAAACAAGATATCTTGATAAATCCATTTCTCCGGGATTTGGGGAGTCTGCGTCCGGCCCATCCTTTATCTCCATGATAGCAAGCGCCATCACTAAGGCAGTGCGGGAGGAAGAAGGAAGCATCCTGGTATTCCTTCCCGGCGCAGGCGAGATTCGGCGGGTGGAATCTTTGCTCAGAGGTTCGAACGTTGCAGCCGCCCTCGATATAGTACCGCTGTACGGAGATCTCTCTAAAGAACAGCAAGACCTGGCCATAAAACCCTCGGCCGGTGGCAGGCGGAAGGTCGTCCTTGCCACATCAATTGCGGAAACGAGCCTCACCATTGAGGGAATAAGAATTGTCATTGACAGCGGGCTGATGCGCGTCTCCCGCTTCTCTCCGTCAACCGGCATGAGCCGTCTTGAGACGCTGAGGGTTACCAGGGCATCCGCCGATCAGAGACGGGGGCGGGCCGGCAGATTAGGCCCGGGCCTCTGTCTGCGTTTGTGGACAGAGGTCGAGGACAAGGGACTAAAGGAGCAGAACACCCCTGAGATAATGGAGGCGGACCTGACTCCCCTTGCCCTGGATCTGGCCGTTTGGGGCGCCAAAGAGTCCTCAGAATTGCGCTGGCTTGACAACCCGCCGGCGGCAGCCATGTTTCACGCCAGGGACATCCTGGCCAGGCTGGAGGCTATAGACGGTGAAGGGAAGGCGACCAGCCGCGGCAAGGAGATGGCAGGATTGGGCATTCACCCCCGGCTGGCGCACATGGTTTTAAAAGGCAAAGAGATTGGGTTAGGGTCGCTGGCGTGCGGTTTGGCCGCCATCTTAACAGAGAGGGATTTTATCAAATCATACGGGGGAATGCAGGACTCTGACCTCAGAACCAGGCTGGATGTATTGGCGGAAGGTAAAAAGGGTTGGAGGGGCGATGCAGATCCCAGCGCTATAGAGCGGATAAAGAAGGGTGCAGAGCTTTTGAGAAAGCGCATGGATGTGCGAAAGGACATGCCGGATGCCGACAAGGCCGGCCTTCTCCTGGCCTTTGCATACCCCGACCGGGTCGCTAAAAGACGAATGGGGAGCGAAGGAAGATATCTCCTGTCAAACGGACGCGGAGGGTACTTTGTAAAGCCGGAGCCGCTGTCATCGGAAGAGTACATAGTAATAGCCGCCCTGGAGGAAGGAGAACGGGCGTCCAGGATATTCCTGGCTGCCCCAATCTCGGAAGATCAGATTACAAGATACATGCCGGAAGGTATAACGGAGACGGAGTCGGTCGTCTGGGACAGAAAAATCAGGGATGTTGTTGCGAGGCGGCAAAAGAGGCTGTGTGACCTGGTAATGAATGAGTCACCTGTTACAAACCCAAAGCAGGAGCTTGTCATCGAGGCTTTCATCAACGGCATCAGGCAGGAGGGGCTTGGCCTGTTGCCCTGGGACAAGGCAGCGGTCAACCTCCGCGGGAGGGTCAATTTTCTGCGTGGTATAGGAGAAAATTTCCCCGACCTCAGCGATGAGTGGCTACTGAACAACCTGGGGAAATGGTTGGCCCCCTGGCTGGGGGGGATTTACAGGCTTGATCAGTTGAGCAGTCTGAAGCTGAGGGACGTCGTAGCCTCTCTCCTCTCCCGTGAACAGCAGACGGCGCTGGAAAGGCTTGCGCCGGCCCATATCACCGTGCCTACCGGCACACGGATAACGATAGACTACTCTGCACCCAATAAACCGGTGTTGGCAGTCCGCATACAGGAGATGTTCGGTCTCGACAAGCACCCGGCAATCGCTGGCGGAAAGACACCCCTGACCCTCCACCTTTTATCACCAGCCGGACGGCCCATACAGGTGACGTCCGATCTGCCCGGCTTTTGGGCCGGCAGTTATGCGCTGGTCAAAAAGGAGATGAAAGGCCGCTACCCAAAGCACTCCTGGCCAGACGACCCATTACAGGCCGAGCCGACAAACAAGGCGAAAAGAAAGATAAGGGACATGCCTTGATTAGTGATTTAATATTTTTAAATATTATACTATCATGGTATCTCCTGGTTGTTTTATAATAAAACAAAAAATTAACAAACGTAGTCCTTTGTATATCGTGTTCAAGCACTGTAAAAGGGAAAAGAAATAAACGCATTATGGCAATCAAAAAATCTGAATTATACAGCTCGCTTTGGGCAAGCTGTGACGAACTGAGGGGAGGTATGGACGCAAGCCAATACAAGGACTATGTATTGGTTTTGTTGTTTATGAAGTACGTGTCCGGCAAGGGCGGCGCACTGATTGATATACCCGGATGCTTACGAATATCTGATGCGGCACTTTGCGACAGAGAGCGGCAAGAGCAAAGGGCAATTCTATACACCTGCCGAAGTTTCCAGGGTTATGGCCAAAGTGATCGGCATTAATAAATCAAAAAGCAAGTCAGAGTCCCTTTATGACCCGACCTGCGGTTCAGGTTCGTTGCTCTTGAAGGCGGCGGACGAAGCGCCGAAGGGAATCACTATTTACGGACAGGAAAATGACAATGCCACCCGCGCCCTGGCGGTTATGAACATGTGGCTGCATGGCAATCCCGCTTCTGAAATTGTGCAGGGAAATACGCTGTCATCGCCACAATTTACCGATGAAAAAACAGGTGAATTAAAAACCTTTGATTTTGCCGTTGCCAATCCGCCGTTCAGTTATAAGGCATGGATGAACGGCTGGAACCCTGCCCATGATGTTTACAAACGGTTTGATGGTTACGATGCCCTGCCGCCCAAAAAGAATGGCGATTTTGCCTTTCTCCTGCACCTGATTAAATCACTAAAGTCCAAAGGCAAGGGCGCTATTGTCATGCCATTAGGGGTTTTGTTCAGAGGAAATGCAGAAGCCGACATCCGCAAGAAAATCATTCAGAAAGGTTACATCAAAGGCATTATCGGCCTGCCGCCCAATCTTTTTTACGGAACGGGTATTGCCGCCTGTATTGTTGTGCTGGATAAGGAAGATGCCGGACACCGCAAAGGCATTTTTATGGTTGATGCATGAAATATCTGAAAACCTCCTGAAGAATTATACTGATAAAAAATTAACTGACAAATACGCCATGTATCAGCACCTGATGAACTATTGGGCGGAAACCATGCAGGACGATATGTATGAACTATCTGCCGATGGCTGGAAGGCAGGCAATGAGGTAAAAAGAATAGTTAAGAAAACGAAGAAAGGCGATAAGGAAACTGAAAGGCAAGTTGCAGGTATCGAAGGATTAGAAGGGCGATTGATACCGCCTTCCTTAATCATACAGGAATACTTTGCCAAAGAGCAAAAAGCCATTGACGACTTGGAATCCCAGAGCGAAACAGCCATTGTTAAAATGGATGAACTGCGTGAAGAACACGGGGGCGAAGACGGTCTGCTTGCAAATGCCATGGACGACAAAGGCAGGATAAGCAAGGGCAATCTGGCAAAAACCGTTAAGGAATTGGGGAAACGCAATGCCGATAATGCCGAAGAATACGATATGCTGCAAAATTACAAAATACTGATGGACGATGAAGCAGAACTGCAAATCAAAATCAAAGAAGCCTTAAAGGCGCTGG
Source organism: uncultured candidatus Brocadiaceae bacterium (assembly GCA_964370795.1). GTDB lineage: Bacteria > Planctomycetota > Brocadiia > Brocadiales > Brocadiaceae > JAHFOW01. Next base: position 20,745 of record CAYJME010000011.1, on the reverse strand, counting down.
AAGCGGCGGTCATCAAAAAATATTTGGCCCTAACCGTTGACGAGATAAAAACAGTTGTAGTGGAAAAGAAATGGATGCAGGGCATCGGGCAGCGCATAAAGGCGGAAATGGACAACATCAGCCACCGGCTGAACCAACGCATTAAAGAACTGGCGGAACGGTATGAAACACCATTGCCGGAACTGAACAATGAAGTAGATCAATTGACCGCCAAAGTCAACGGGCATTTAAAAAAGATAGGTTTTAGCGTATGAAAAAAAATACCAATCTCAAATATATGCGTTTTTTTGCACAAGAATGCCCTGATATTAAAATTGGTCAGCAGCCTGCTGACCAATTACCGTGGTTCCATATCGTTACCCTAATCACAAAAATCACCGATTCTGCGATTAGAGAGTGGTATGCCCTGGAGACAGTCAAACAGGCATGGTCCCGTGATACGCTCATGATGCATATTAAAAATCGACTCCACTTGCGTCAGGGAGCGGCTGTTAACAATTTTAACGAGCGGCTTACGCCTACGCAGGCAAGTATGGCCGTTGAAATTCTTAAAAACCCTTATCATTTCGATTTTCTCGGGCTTGGAGATGAAGCCCATGAGCGGGATATAGAAAATGCGCTTATCCGTCACATCACCCGCTTTCTGCTGGAGTTGGGGGCGGGTTTTGCTTTTATAGGCCGTCAATTTAGGCTTGAGGTTGAAGGGGATGAATTCTTTATTGATCTGCTTTTTTATCACACCCGGCTTAAATGTTATGTCGTAGTTGAGCTTAAGTCAACAGCGTTCAAACCTGAACATGCAGGTCAGCTAAATTTTTATCTTGCCACCGTTGATGCGCAAATAAAGGCTCCCGATGATAAACCGACTATCGGTCTGCTTCTTTGCAAAACCAAGAAACGCCTTGTTGCAGAATACGCATTATCCGGCATTGACAAACCAATAAACAATAGGAGTGGCGGAATATCAGCTTGTTCGTACTCTGCCTGAGCCGCTCGATACTAGTCTTCCAAGCGTTGAAGAAATTGAGGCGGAACTATCGGGAGGCGGCGGCAATGAGTGACATTCCAAAAGGTTTTCAGAAAACAGAGGTTGGGGTTATTCCGACGGATTGGATTGTAAAGCCAATAGGTGATATTGTGTCTATCTCTGTTGGAAAAGATTTAAAAGAAGAAAACTATTCAAAAGACCAAGATTCAAATTACAAATACCCAGTATATTCAAATACAGTATTAAATGAAGGATTATATGGGTTTTACAATATATCTGAATATAGTGGAGAAAGTTTAACTGTGGTTGGTCGAGGTGTTGGATTAGGAACCGCATTTAAAAGAAGCGGAGAATATGGTGCAATTGGTAGGTTACTTGTTTTGATGCCACATAAAAATATTGATGCAAAGTATTTAACTGAATTTATAAATTACAAGATTAATATTTTCTTTGAGAGTAGCGGGGTTCCACAGTTAACAGGAATTTCTTTTGCTAAATATAAAGTCGCTCTTCCCCCCACCAAGGCCGAACAAACCGCCATTGCCACAGCTTTAAACGATGCCGATAAACTGATTACCGAATTGGAAAAACTCATTGCCAAAAAAAGAAACATCAAGCAAGGGGCAATGCAGGAATTGCTGAGGCCGAAAGAGGGGTGGGAAGTAGAAACTATAAAAGATTTTGCAAGCATTTGCACTGGAACCAAAATACTCAAGACAAAATTGATAATGGGAATTATCCATTTTTTGTACGTTCTCCTAAAGTAGAAAAAATTAATACATACACCTTTGAAGGAGAAGCTGTATTGGTTGCAGGAGACGGCGTTGGAACAGGAAAAGTAATGCACTACTTCAATGGTAAGTTTGATTATCATCAGAGAGTTTACAAAATCAGTAATTTTCAAAATAGAGTAAATGGCTTTTACTTTTATATGTATTTTAAAAACAATTTTCTTAATAGAATTATGCAAATGACAGCAAAATCTTCAGTTGACTCTATTAGGATGGAAATGATTTCAAATATGAATATCCCTTATCCATACTATTGCTGAACAAAACCGCATCGCCCAAATCCTTTCCGACATGGACATCGAAATAGAAGCTCCGGAAAAGAAATTGGAGAAACACAAGATGCTCAAACAGGGGATGATGCAGAATTTATTAACGGGGAAAATCAGGCTGGTATAATGGAAAAATTCAATAATACATACCGGATACCATCGACTCGGGCAGCGTGGTGGGATTATTCATGGCAAGGGAGCTATTTCATTACCATTTGTGCCGCACATAAGGAATGTATTTTTGGCAAAATCCACAACGGACGCATGCAAACGTCACCCATTGGTGAAATCGTTTTGCGGGAATGGGAACAATCGTTTCAAATTCGGGCGGAATTATTTTGTAATGCGTTCGTATTAATGCCCAACCATTTGCACGCCATTGTGAGCATCAAAAATATTGTCCCACCCGTAGAGACGCACGGCCGTGCGTCTCTACAAATGCCAAACAAATAGACGTTGCCCATACAAACGGGAATTGCCAGACGTCCGTCCCGTTCCATTTCGTCGTTTGTGGCGGGGTTCAAATCATCTGCAACCAAACACGTCAACGAATTCCGCAACACACCCAAAATGCCCGTCTGGCAGACCCGTTTTTATGACCACATAATCCGCAACGAAGATGAATACCAACGGATTGCACAATATATCAAAACCAATCCCGAAAAATGGGAAAAAGATTCATTGTTTAAACAGGAAATACCATGAGCACAATCGGCAAAAAAGAAAGAGAAACCCAAAACCGCGTGGCTGCATTGTTCCAAAAAGAACTCGGCTACCGCTATCTCGGCAATTGGGAAGAACGGGAGGGCAACGGCAATATTGAAGAAGAAATGCTTATTGCATGGCTTACCAAAAAAGGATACGGCCAAAAAATTATAGACAAGACATTGTATGAACTTGGTAAAGTTGCCAACGATCAAAGCAAATCGCTCTATGATGTAAACAAGGCCGTTTACACAATGCTTCGCTATGGCGTTAATGTCCAACCGGAAATAGGGGAGAACAAAGAGACGGTTTGGCTGATTGACTGGAAAAATCCGAAAAAAAAATGACTTTGCCATTGCCGATGAGGTTACGGTAAAGGGTCTCCATAACAAGAGACCCGATATTGTGCTTTATGTCAACGGCATTGCCCTGGGTGTTTTAGAGCTCAAGCGAAGCACGGTTTCCCTATCCGAAGGTATTCGTCAGAATTTAGACAACCAAAAACACATTTTCATAAAACCGTTTTTCTCAACGGTGCAGTACATAATGGCCGGGAACGACAGTGAAGGCATCGCATACGGAGCGATTGAGACCAAAGAGAAATACTTTATGAAGTGGAAAGAGGTAAGCGAAGAACTGAATAAGAACGATGCTTATTTATTGAAGATTACAAAGCCCGTCAGAGAAAAATCCGCAAAAGTTGATTACGTGCTTGATAAGAACATCATTGAGCTGCTGAATAAGGAACGGTTTATTGAACTGCTTCATGATTTCATTGTGTATGACAGGGGCATTAAAAAACTGTGCAGGCATAACCAATATTTTGCCGTAAAAGCCGCGCAGCAGTACGTAAGAAAACGGGAAGGCTGTATTATCTGGAACACACAGGGAAGCGGAAAGAGCTTAATAATGGTGTGGCTTACCAAATGGATACGGGAGCATGTTGAAAATGCCCGTGTGCTGATAATAACCGACCGGGAGGAGCTGGACGAGCAGATTGAGAAAGTTTTCAACGGAGTTTCTGAAAAGATATATCGAACCAAAAGCGGAAAGGATTTGGTCAACAAATTAAATAATAATGCCCCCTGGCTTCTCTGTTCCCTGGTGCATAAGTTTGGCGGAAAAGAAGAAGGCGATGTGGATGAATATCTGAAGGAACTAAAAGGCGGTTTACCTGCTGATTTTGAGGCCAAAGGCGATATCTTCGTCTTTGTGGATGAATGCCACCGGACACAGTCGGGCAAATTGCACGATGCCACGAAAACCCTGTTGCCCAATGCCATGTTTATCGGTTTTACAGGAACTCCCTTGCTGAAAAAGGACAAGAAAACCAGTCTGGAAGTGTTTGGCAAATATATTCACACCTACAAATTTGACGAAGCGGTAAGCGATAAAGTGGTGCTGGATTTGCGCTACGAAGCAAGGGATATTGAGCAGAAAATCACCTCACTTGAGAAGATTGACGAATGGTTTGAATTAAAAACCCGTGGTCTTACTGATTTTGCCAAAATAGAATTGAAACAAAAATGGGGGACGTTAAAGAAGGTGGAACAATTTGAAGAGGAAGTAAAGGCAAAATTCGTTAATGAACCCGCGCAAATGAAATTGCTGATAGTTGTAGGCAAACTGCTTACCGGCTTCGATGCGCCGCCTGCAACTTACCTGTACATAGATAAGGAAATGAAAGATCACGGTTTGTTTCAGGCAATCTGCCGTGTGAACCGTTTGGATGGCGACGATAAAGATTACGGATATATCGTTGACTATAAGGATTTGTTTGACAGTTTAAAAGATACCTTTAAGGATTATACCTCCGGGGCGTTTGACGCCTATGAAAAATCGGACGTGGAGGGCTTGTTGAAAGACCGCCTGGAAAAAGGCAAAGAACGGTTAGATGAGGCGCTGGAGGCGATAAAGGCGTTATGCGAACCGGTAGAGCCGCCGAAAGACCCTTTAGCCCACATCCGTTACTTCTGCGGCAGGAATACTGAAAATCCGGACGAGCTGAAAGAAACCGAACCGCGGCGTGTTTCGTTATATAAGCTGACTATTGCGCTTATTCGGGCGTATGCAAACGTTGCCGATGAAATGAAGGAAGCAGGGTATTCAGAAAAAGAAACCGCGCAAATAAAAAATGACGTCAGGCATTTTGAAAACCTGCGCAAAGAAATTCAATTGGCCAGCGGCGATTACATTGACCTGAAACAGTATGAGCCCGCCATGCGGCATTTGATTGACAGTTACATTGGAGCAGAAGAGAGCAGAGTCCTTTCCTCCTTTGATGATATGAGTTTGATTGATTTGATGGTGGAGAAAGGGAAGGATGCGATTAAAGACCTTCCGAATACTATCAGGGGTGACAAAGATGCGATAGCAGAAACTATTGAAAACAATTTGAGAAAATTAATTATTGAAGAAAGCCCAACGAATCCGATGTACTATGAAAAAATGAGCGTGTTATTGGACGAGTTGATCAGGATGAGAAAAGAAGCCGCCAAAGAATATGAAGAGTATTTGCGGGAGATTATAGAACTGACGAAGAAGGTACGGAAACCTAACACCTCAACGGAATACCCGGATTCAATAAATACCGGCGCAAAAAGAGCCTTGTATGATAACCTCGATAAGAACGAGGCATTGGCAAATGAGTTAGACGAAAAAATACAGGCGAACAAAAGAGACCGTTGGAGAGATACGAAAATCAAACTCAAGGAAGTGGAGCTGGTGGTTAGAGAAAACCTGGAGCACTATGGCATAACAGAGAAAAGCGAAATCCAGCGAATATTTGGCCTGGTAAAAAATCAAAGAGATTACTAAGTTGGATCATATCACTATCGGTAACATAATAATTGACCTTGTCCGCAAAGACATAAAAAACATACATCTTGCCGTATATCCGCCAACGGGCAGGGTTCGTATTGCCGCGCCTTTAAGGGTGAATAAAGATGCAGTCAGATTATTTGCCCTTTCGAAAATGGGCTGGATTAAAAGAAATCAACGCAAATTCGAGGAGCATGAGAGGCAATCGCCAAGAGAATATAAAAACAGGGAAAGCCACTACTTCCAGGGCAAAAGATATTTACTGAATATAATCGAAGCGGATGCCCCTCCCAAAGTAGTCGTGAAAAACAAAACGTATATAGACCTTTACGTAAGACCTGAGACACCCACTGCCAAACGACATAAGATCATGAACGAGTGGTATCGTGTTCAACTAAAGAGACGAATTCCCGAACTGATTGAAAAGTGGGAAAAGAAATTAAATGTAAAGCTGAATAATTGGCAGGTAAAACTGATGAAAACAAAATGGGGTTCATGTAATACCGGGAAAAAAATAATTTGGCTAAACCTGGAATTGGCAAAGAAACCCGTGCATTGTCTGGAATATATCATTGTGCATGAAATGACGCACTTGCGGGAAAGACATCATAACGAAAAATTCTTTCACCACATGGAAACCAATCTTCCAAATTGGAAACAACTGAAAACGGAATTGAATAAATTACCGGTAAGCCATGCAGAATGGATTTATTAAGGGTCACCCATTTGCCCGGCTTTAATGGTTATTCCATTTTTGATTTCAGCCAGTTTAATTCGGAAATTATTGATTCGTTTATTGGGAGTTTTTTGCCGGGGATAACCCAATAAGTGTAGGTCTCGAGTTCTAAATGTTTTTTGCCGTCGGCTTTAAGTAATGCAAAAAACTCTTCTTCGAGGTTATCTGTTGTGGAACCGAGTTTTTCGCCTTCCCAGGTAACGGGGACATGGAAGTGGACTCTCCACTCGCCGGGAAAAAATCCGGAAAGGGCTGGTGGAAGATCATTAAATTTTAATAGGTCTCTATCGGTATGTATTCTTACCTGATGGAGGTATTCTTTGTCAACGAAGGGAATTAAGGCTTCGTTTGCTTCTTCCCGTGACTGAAACTTCGCCTTAAGCGCTGAGGATATCTGGACTTTCATCACCTTTATACCGTTCGCCTTGAGCGTCCTATACCAATCAAGCGGCCTTTCAAATTCTACTGAGGCGTGACAACAGTCAAGGCAAACGCCAATATATTTCTTTGTATTTTCGTTTCTCTTAAATAAGCGGTGGAAATATTTTACGGTAGAGCGAAGATCGTCAAGATAGCAATCCGGCTCCGGCTCGAGCGAGAGTAATATTCTTTTCCCCGACTCCCCTTCTTTCATTGCCAGATACTCCGTTATCTCCGCAATATTACCTTCACACTTAATATTTTCTGTCTTTCCATAAAAGAGCGGTACCGTTGAAATACTCCCCACTTCATCGGGCGGCAGTAGCTCTGTCAGAATATCCACCAGGTCTTTGGTATACTCAACTCTTTCTTTCGTTGACCAGTCTGGTTGATATACTTTTTCCTTGATAACTGTCCCGTGAAAAGAACCAAAAGGAAAACCATTAAGAGAAACCACATAGAAGCCGTTGTTTTTGAGGAAGTCTTTGAAAGTAGGAAGCGATTTCTTTAATTCAACCGCAGCAGCTCCGGATAGTCTCAGACCAAGCGCAAACGGTTCATTGGGACAAAAGTTTTTCTTTACCTCTGCCGCCTCTTTCCGAATCGCTTTAAAATTTTCTGCCCAACTCTCACCTTTGTAAATATTTAGGCAGTACATCAAATGTATGTTATTTTGTATTTTCATTTTTCATCTCTTTGACAGCGTTTTCTATCTGTTCTGCTGAAATACTCTTCAGAATACAACTTTTGCCAAGGCCGTCTGGCATTACAAGGTTTAGTTCCCCGCCTATGTGCTGTCTAAATTCCTCGAGCCCATTTGCGATACTTAATTTACCGTTCTTTTCTCTTTTTTCAAGAACGGGGTGCCAGAGTTTAAAACCGCAGGCTTTAAGCCCTTCTAGCACTTTATTAAATTCTCTGACAGTGACAAGCTTTAGTTCTCGCGCAATTATCATATCGATCATCAACCCCAGGACAACCGACTCGCCGTGCTTTAAAGTGTAGCCAGTGAGTGTTTCAATATAATGTCCACTCCAATGGCCAAAATCAAGCGGACGGGCGGAACCCATTTCAAACGGGTCATTTCCTTTTGCAATATGTTCGGCGTGAAGCTCCGCAGAGCGGTGTATCATTTTCTTTATAGCTTTTGCGTTTTGTTTTTTAAACGCCGACCCGTTCCTGATAAGGAAATTCAGAAATGTTTTGTCTTTTATAATGGCTACCTTAAACGCTTCCGCAACTCCGCTCAAAATATCCCGCACGCCGAGCGATCTGATAAATCTAAAGTCGTTTATCACCGCGTACGGCGGACTAAAAGTTCCAAAATAATTTTTTGTGTTGTAATAATTTATCCCGGTCTTGACCCCCACTCCCGAATCGCACTGCGAAAGGACTGTCGTCGGTATCCGCACCTGCCTAATGCCCCGGTGAGTAATTGAGGCAATGTAGCCAACCGTATCGAGCACTGCGCCGCCGCCTATAATAATAACAAACGAATGCCTATCCAGACCGTGGATCCTCAAACTATCTCCGACAATTCGCTGGGTCTTTCTGTCATATTTGCATCTTTCTCCGCCAGGTACCTTGACCGATGAGATATACGCTCCCCTCCCCTGATTCTTTTTAAAGCAGGCACTTATCTGCTTTACTATTCCCGTGTGCTTGTTTGCAACACCAGAATCGAAGAAGACCATAATCTTCGAATCTTTATCTTTGAATATCTCGCTCAATATCCTGCCATTATTACTAAACATATTATCGGTAAAATAAATATCGTAATTAAATTTAACCGCAAACGCTTGGTGTATTTTCATCTTAGTTATCCGTATCCAGAAGTTTTTGTATACTCTTTGAGAGATCAAGCAGACTCCCCGGCTTTCCGGGCAGTTCAATATCCGACATATAAAAAACAGGATCATCTTTATCGTTCCTCCCGTGTGTTCCCCTTACTTTATCAGGATTTTGCCCTATCTTAAAGGGATTTAAGCTCCTAAAGAGTTCGCACGGGTCATATCCCGGTTTGTTATGAATATCCACATGAGAGGCATATTCCGGCGCTTCTTTTTTCTTATCCCACCAGCGATAATCAAACCAGGAACATTTTTCTGCCAACAGTACCAGATCGCCGCTTCTTTCATTTTCTATCCCGCTCTTACCGTTTTTCCCGTCAATTATTTCAGCTATCCCACCTGTCTTCTCAAATATTTCTCTTACTCTCCGGGCTTCTTTCGAATCAAATAAATGCAAGTGCGCTATCTGATGATCTACCACGGCAAAGGCCACGCTCGTAAAGAAATCCGGATACTGCATACCTCTGACATTTCTTGTCTTAAAAAGTCCCGCCGCCTTTAACATTTTATTAGGGTAGATAACTTTCTTTGCTGGCGTTACCGGGTAGTCTCCGAATATTATTACTTTGTAATTTTCATTCTTTGCCGTATTGAGCAGAGTGCTGAGACATTTTTTCACAAATTTAAAGGCTTCCATCGCCTGCTTTGATTCCGGACCAAATCTTTGAAGGTCGTAATCCAGATGCGGTATATATGTATAAAGCAGATCCGGCTTTTCATTTTTCATTACGCTTTTTACCGCGTCGACCATCCACAAAGAGGAAGCTTCTCCGGCAAAAGGTCCCCAATAACTTTGAAGCGGGAATTCTTTTCCCAGTACCTTCTTTAATCGTTTATTTAATTCCGCTGGTTTACTAAAACAATCCAGTATCATTCCGCCGTGGTGCTTGTGTATCGGTGCTGGCGAAAGGACAATATCGCTTTCCTGACCAAGTGACTGTTGGATGAACATCTCAGCAACTTTGCCGCCTTTTTCCCTAAAACTTTTCCAGATTCGCCCGGCTTTAATAAGACTGCTGCTCTGTTCCCAAAACAAAGGCTTTGAGATCTCTTTAACAAAAAACCCGTTAGCAATAATTCCGTGTAATGAAGGAAGCGTTGCCGTACGCATAGTAGCCTGCACAGGACAGGTCAAAGCGGGAAAAAGACCTTCGATAGGATTTATTTCGAGGCCCTCAAATGTTTTAGCGCCATTCTTTGCAGTAAAAAAGTTATACCCAAGTGCGGCAACTTGAACTAAAAGTATTTTTTCTTTCATTTTCTCTCAGCTTCCACAGTATTTCTTTGCACATAACTTCGAGACATAGAATAATACAGCCATTACCAAAATAACAACGATATATTTCACAGGGTTTCCGCCACTTTTTAACATTGCAACATATACGAAGAATATTTGCAAAAAGATAAGCCCTCGTATCAGTTGTTCTACCAGTTTTACATTCTTAAATTTGATTTCATGAAAAGCAACTGCAGTTAAAATGATAATATAGATTGTTTCAAGGCAAGCAGCGCCGATAACTATCGGGGTAAAAGTACCCGTACCGATAGATGCCCCCAGAAGTAAATTAAAACCACGGCAGAGACCCATTACTATAAATCCAAGAATCGGCACATTTCTGGCAAAGCCATTGTAGGCGATTATTAAGATAATAACGGTAAGAATAAGAGGAAGCGTAAAGCTACTGCCGTTTACAAAAAACACTATCAAGCCCACAAAAACGAATAAAGCTACCACTACAAAAAGCGCTGAAGACGCCTTTACTCTTCCGGAGGGCAGAGGTCTATCGGGGCGCTCCTGTTTGTCATTTTCCCTGTCAAAATAATCGTTAAGTATTAGCCCTGCGGCATACAAAAATAGTGAACAGATTATTATAATTATGAGAGACGACCACTGGATGAGAGTGATACCGGAGAGCAGCGCGCCGGCAAGAATATCGCCGGGGATCGTAAAAAGATTCGGAGGACGGACGATATCCATCCAACCGCGCAGCTTTGTGGATACCCCCTTCATTTACGGTTGCCTTTGATATTCCGAGACCGGTATTGGTGCAATATTAAAATTTGGTTTCCATTTCGACGACTGCCGGTAAAACGCATCAGCATTGTCATGGGTGAGCATCGTTATCGTTCTTTCTGAATGGCCGTCTTCGGTAAGATATTGTGCGGTCTTTGCAAGCGAGAGCGGGTCTGAGACTCCCCAGTCGGCACTACCGTTTACCACTAACCTTTCTGCTCCGTACTGTTTTACTATTGCCGAGACCCGTTCAGGATTTAATTTTGAATAAGGATAAACCGTGAGCCCATAAAAACAATCCGTCGTGCGGACAATTGGCAGAGTCTCTTCGGTATTATGGTCTATCTCGATGCGTTTCTGGTCTACGCCTTCCGCTTTGATTATTTCCACAAGTATATTGGCGCCTTTTACTTTGTTGGTATGGGGGAGATGAACTATTACCGGCATCTTTTTCTTTTCAGCAAGCAGAAGTTGTTTTTTAAATGCGTATATCTCATTCTCGGTGATATTATTTAAACCTATCTCGCCGACGCCCAGACATCTCGGATGATCAAGATACTCCTCCATCCCGGAGACGACTTCATCGACAAGTTTTCTATTCTCCGCTTCCTTTGGATTGTGTGCGATGCAGGCGTAATGATCAATACCAAAGCGCGCAGCTCTCACCGTTTCAAAATCAAGTACCAGCCGAAAATAATCAAAGAATGTCCCGGCATACCTGCGGTCGCTTCCAAGCCAAAACGAAGGCTCAACAACAACGCGGATCCCCGCCTTGTAGAGCGCCTGATAATCATCCGTCGTACGGGAATACATATGTATATGCGGTTCAATGATATTCATGTGTATGATTTTACGCTAGTTCCTTAATGTTTCTTATCCTTTCAAGTACCGGTGGATGTGAATAATAAAATGCGGCATAGAGGGGATGGGGGTGAAGGTTGGACAGATTGTCTTTTGAGAGTTTTACCAGGGTGCTTATCATGCTCCGGCGATTTCCGGTTAATTCACAGGAGAAACGGTCGGCCTCGATTTCATGCCTTCTGGAAAAATAATGAGCAATGGGGCCGAAAGGAAAGGTAATGATGGAGCCGACAAAACCGATCACAACAATCTTTGCAAAGAAGGTATTGTCCTTTAAACCGAAGAGATGGATCAGGGAATCATTCTGGAAAAATTTATAAGAGATATACATCGCAATGAGAGCAATAAGCTCTGTAGCGATGAGGTGTTTTAAGAGGTGTCGCTTTTTCCAGTGCCCTGCTTCATGTGCAAGGACAGACAGGATTTCATCGTTATCCATTTTTTCCAGGAGGGTATCGTATAACACAATCCTTTTTACCTTTCCAATACCCGTAAAATAGGCATTGGTGTGTTTTGTCCTTTTTGATGCGTCCATCTTAAATATTCTTTTTACCGTTATTCCAACCCTTTCCATGAGATCACGAATGGATTCCTGAAGTTTTTTGTCCTCAATGGGCGTAAACTTATTGAAGAGGGGTTCTATGACATACGGGAAGATGTACATAATCGTGATGCTAAAGGTAAGAAAAAGGCACCATACCCAAAACCACCATAAATTCGGGCTTGCATGGACAATAAAAAGTCCCGCCGAAATTACCATTGCCATAAGAATGACAGATAGCGCGGTAGATTTTAACAAATCGGTTATCCACAATTTTTTTGTTGTTGTGGTAAATCCGTATTTGTTTTCAATTTTAAACGTGTGGTAAAGTTTAAAAGGGATTGTTAAGATAATTTCTGCGCAGAGTAACAGAAGAAAAAAGATCAATCCGGAAAAAACAAAAGGCACTTTGAGAAACACAATCCAGGAATTATAAATATTGAAAAAATTACCAAAGAGAAATATTACGGTGAGGACTGCATGAAAAATGGATGTGATTATTTCAAATCTTGTATTTTCAGCAACATAGTCTCTGGTTTTTCTGAGTAACGCCTGGTCTATATGTCCTTCAAATTCTGGTGGAATTGAGGCTCCGTGTTTTTTCAAATAAGAAAGATTGAGATAGGCAAGCCAGTAACCGGCAAATGTCACGAAGAGATATGAAATGAAAATGACCAGCTTAGCCACTATACTTCCCAACGAGTATCATACCCTGTTTGTATTTCGAATCAATCGCTGTCTGCAGGTGGAGAAGGTTTTGGAGACGATTGGCAATATCCTTAAATTGTTCAAAAGACCCATCCATCAGTTCAGTCTCTATCTCCCGGTAAAACTGTTTGCCTTTATGCCCCCGAAAGGTTACATCATCCAGGGATAATTCTATTTTAAGCCCTTCATTTCCGCTGATTATGGCGGTAGAACGTTGCGTCTCGATGACCAGTACCTTTCTCACCGTTTGTCCGAGGAGATTGAATTCTGTAAGAATTGACGGAGGGATTGACGGTTTTTTCTCCTCAGTCCAAAGTTTTATTTCATCACCGGAAAGTGTCCACTCACATTCCCTACGTTCAAAAATAGCGCCCATTTGAGTTCCTGACGATTTACACGCGCCTACGTAATTTTCCCCTCGCTGACGTATACGCAAGGCGGTAAATGATTTCAGAAGTGTGTATTCAGGGGTATCCAGATAGGTATCTGTCTGAAAGCAGGGTGTTTCCTTGGCGTACTGGAGTTCCATATTTTGTATAGTATTGAGTATGGTATCCAGGGTAAGACCGTCAGGGCAGATAAATTTTGCTTCAATTTCTGTTTTTTTGGTTGTAGTCACTTTATTAATATTTGAATGATAAACGAGCCGGTTCAGTCTTGCGGATTGAACCAGAAATATAAATTTATTCGTTGAAAACCCACCCCTAACCCCTCCCGATAGGGGAATTGTGGAGTCCCCTCTTGGGAGGGGATTATAGGGGTGGGTTTCCTTATCTTGTGGAATTGTCCATGCCACCCTGAAACCCGCATGAATAAAATGGAAATTCCTGTACATTAACTTACTGTTTTCTCAGGATACGGCCATTCAATATTCCGGTATGCGCACCTTTGTTAACAACAATTTTTCCATTCACGATCACGTATTCAATTCCTTCTGAGTATTGATGGGGATGTTGAAATGTGCTTTTATCGATAACTTTCCGGGGATTAAAAATAGTTATGTCTGCGAAATACCCCTCCTTTATTATCCCCCTTTTCTCCAGGCCAACTTTTAGAGCAGGTAAACTCGTCATTTTCTGGATGGCCTTCTCTTCGGAAAGGAGATTCTTTTCACGGCAGAATTTCCCCAGAACACGGGAAAAAGTTCCATAGCTCCGCGGGTGCGGTCTGCCTTCGCTCAATATTCCCTGCGCTGCGCGCATTGAACTATCAGAACCAACAAAGACAAAATCCCAGGTCAGTATCTTTTCCAGATTCTCTTCGCACATACTAAAGAGAAAAATGTCTACCCTGGTATCTTCTTCTATCAGCAGGTCAAAGATCGTTTCCAGCGGTGGTTTTTTGAGTTCCAGGGAAATTTCTGTAATTGTCTTTCCTTCCATCCATTTGTTTTTGCCATAATGCACGGACGAAATTACCACGCCATTCCAGAAAGAGTTATCATGTATAGCCTCTACTTCTTTTGCAATTTGTTTCCGCATGGGTGCATCTTTTAATCTCTGTATCTGTTTCTCAGTACCACCTTCATACACCCAATGGGGCAAGACAACGTCCAGGTCTGTGGCAGCAGCGATATAGGGATAGCGGTCACAGGTAATATCAACCCCTTCGTTCCGGGCTCGTTCAAGGATCGTGTATATATTTTGAATTTTATGCCAGTTGCGGTTTCCCGACGTTTTCAGATGGGAGACCTGCAGGCGGACTCCAGACCGTTTTGATACTTCAATTGCCTCTGCAAGGGCATCTTCTATGGTATCGCCTTCGTTCCGCATGTGAGTTGCATAAAGACCACCGTATTCCTTTATCACCGTGCACATTTCCGATAGTTCTTCCCTTGTTGCATAACAACCGGGGGGATAAATAAGGCCGCTTGTCATACCATATGCCCCGGACTCCATAGCTTCCCTCAGGTCATTGCTCATTTGGCGTAGTTCGTGAGGTTCCGGGCTTCTATTATCATATTCCAAAACACACGCCCTGATATTTCCATGACCAACAAGGAATGCCCTGTTGATGGAGCTTTTGGCCTTTTCTGCCACGTCAAAAAATTCCGCAGCCGACTGCCAGGTAAGATCAATACCATATTTTGCAAGTCCCTGCGCCCGTCTTTCTAATACCTTTCCCCGCAAAGGAAAGGCTGATAAACCACAATTCCCACAGATCTCCGTTGTTACGCCGTCAAGCACCTTGCTATCGCTTTCCGGCCGGGCAAGCCATAAAAAATCACTATGGGAATGGATATCAACAAATCCTGGGGCGACAATCATACCACCGGCGTCAATGGTTGGGCAGTTATAGACGGGGATATGCTTGTCAAGAAATACGATCTTGTCATCACGGATACCGATATCCACATGCCTTCCGGGCATATCTGTTCCATCGATGAGCATTCCATTTTTTATAATGAGATCAAAATTCATAAGTTACTTGCTGTTTTTGAATTTAGTGCAGAATTATTTTCACCGGAAGACCTATTCTCTAGACAAGGGAAGGAATTACAATATATGGTTTATTTTGACCAAGGTCATTAAGTTAAGGTGTTTATTAAACAACCCCCTGAATCCCCCTTTTCTAAGGGGGACTTTTACAGAATGAGTTTTCTCTTGTCCGGGAAAATGAGTAATGATGTATGATTAACAAATCATGCTTTCATGAGTAATCAGGACAAAGTTTTTAGTTAGGCCTTACGGCGACTTTTTATTGTAGCGCAGATATCTATAAACCGTTCAAACAGTTCAATCGGTTTAAACGGTATAAATAGTTATAGGGATAAACTACCCGCGCTATGATTTGTATTGAAATTCCCATACATTAAATAAATTATGCACGCAATAACTATGACAATGTAAATGGTTACTTGTTGTGCCATGATAATAACGCTTGATTTTGACCTCTTTGCCTGTAAGTCTATTCTTTTTCTAACAAAGGGGAGGGTTCATCAAGACCCAGGACATTATCAATATCCTTGTGAACAGCGCCAATGTCCTCTCCAATAGTATCCATTTTTCGTTTGTTATGATATTTGTCTGTGGTAAAACAACCCGTTAAAGGAAAAAGAGCGATTGCGCCCATGATCGAAAGGATGACAGGTATTATGTTTTTTTTCCGTCTCACTTAATATTCCCTCCTTTGTCTCGAAGATGGTATCTTCATGATTCGACGATATTTTGTAACTGTCCTCCGGGCAATATCAACACCCGAAGCGCGTAATTTATCTGCGACTTCTTCGTCGCTCAGTGGACCGGACTTATCTTCTTTTGCAACAATATCTGAAAGCTTCTGCCTGATAGACTCCCACGATTCCATGGTGCCATCCACGTTCTGAAAACCGCCGGTAAAGAAAAACTTCATCTCAAATATACCCTGTGGCGTCTGGATATATTTATGGGCAATGGCGCGGCTTACCGTGGAAACATGCACCCCGACAATATCTGCGACATCCTGCATCTTGAGTGTCCGAAGATGATGAATTCCCTCGTCTAAAAAACCCTTTTGCAATTCAACAATCTTGCACGCAATCTTATAGAGGGTGCTTCGTCTCTGTTCTATAGCGTCAATAAGCCATTTTGCCGATTCGATTTTCTTCTGGATGTACTGGCGCGTCGTGGTGTCAGCGCCATTTTCTCCGAGAAACCTTTTATAAAAAGAACTGATATGCAAATGGGGAAGATTTGCGTTATCGATCAGAAATACCTCATATTTTCCATCAATATATTCTACCTTTACTTCCGGAACAACATACGGAATTGTTTCGTCACAAAAAATAGATCCTGGCTTGGGATTCAATGTGCGGATAAACTCTACCTGTTTTTTGATTACCTCCAGGCTGTATCCCGTTTTTTTGGCTATCATCGGATACTTTCTCATTTCAATATCTTCCAGGTGATGAATGAGCAATTCTCTCATTAACGGGTAGTTTGGGTCTCGTTTGTCCAGTTGTAGTATTAAACATTCCTGGAGGTTTCTGGCCCCTACGCCGGGCGGTTCCAGGGACTGAATAATCCGCAAGGCTTCTTTAACATCCTCGAGAGGAAGGGGTTTTTCCAGGGACTGCATAATTTCTTCCAGGGGACTGGCAATATAACCTGTTTTATCAATAGAATAAATAATATTTTCGCATGTCTCGACAAGACGAGGCGGTATATCTATCAATGACAGTTGCCCCATTAAATAGTCATGGAGGGACATTGACTTGGCAGCTGTATTTTCCAGCGCTTCCTGCTTCTGATCACGCTCTTCCAGGTAATTATTTCTTCTAACGGTTGTTTGTGAATAATAATCACGCCAATCCTCAGCAATTTCGCCCAGTTTGTCCAATTCGTCAACCGGCGCAGCATTTTCGCTTTCTGAAAGTTGTGCAGTCTCGTCTCCCTCTCCGGCATTTTCATCCTTCTTCTCATCTACAATCTCATCGAGCACGGGATTTTCGGCCAGTTCCTGCTGCACATGTTCAATAAGGGCTAAGAGCGGCAACTGCAAAATCTCAATTGATTGAATGATTTGAGGAGACAACTTCATTTTTTGTTGAAGTTGTGGTAATAAATACGACTGCATTTTCATGAAACATCACCTTCCGTAAAAAAACAACTTTAACTTCATAACCAGATGAATCAAAAAAAGGAGGACTTCGGCTGGGCTACACTACTACAGATTATTCATATTAAGAAACCGTCATTTCATTTCTACCGCTCATGGCGTCTGCAACCATAGCAGTATTTGCATATTCAAGATAACTTCCCGTCGGTAATCCACGAGCAAGCCTCGTAACCCGTACTCCTAATAAAGACAACTTTTTATGAACATACAAAGCCGTAGCATCACCTTCCATGTTCAAATTTGTTGCCATGATGACTTCTTTAACATGATTTTCTTTCACCCGTTGTAAAAGTTTTTCAATAGTTAAAGATTCTGGCGTTATGTTCTCTAATGGAGAAATATGTCCCTGGAGTACATGATAAAGGCCATGATACTTACCCGTCTTCTCAACCGTCAGAAGGTCTGCGAGTTGTTCAACAACGCAGATCGTGGAAACATCCCTGTTTCCGTTGTTGCAAATGTGGCACGGATTATTTTCCGAAACGTTGAAACAAACCGAACACGTCTTGATAAGTTTTTTCACATCCCGAATGGCATAAGCAAGCTGCATAGCCTCTTCCGGAGATTGTTTCAAAATATAACACGCCAGACGCTCTGCGGTCTTTTGCCCGATACCCGGCAATTTTTCAAATTCATTAATAAGTTTAACTACCGATTGTGGATAAGCAATCAAAGCAAAAAACCTCTCCTGTTAGTTATTACAACGAACACCGTTTACCCCCCAACACTACATCCCGCCGCCAAACATCCCTGGCATGCCGGGAACATTTAATCCGCCGGTAACTTTTCCCATCTCGGATTGGTATAATTCCTGTGATTTTTTCATTGCCTGTGAAACTGCCGAAAGAATAAGGTCCTCAAGCATCTGTACGTCATTTGGATCCACTACTTCCGGATCGATCTTAATAGAAAGCATCTCCTGCTTTCCATTCATGTGTACCGTGACCATTCCACCGCCGGAGCTGGCTTCGACGACGCGCTCCTTCAAATCATTTTGAAGTTCTTCCATCTGTTTTTGCATCTTCTGTGCCTGCTTCTGCACCTGTTTCATCATTTCTGATATATTACCCATGCCCTTCATAATGAATTTACCTCCTTATTTATTTACCTTGATAACCTGACCGCCAAACAACTCCAGTGTTTTCTTCACCGCCGGTTCTGTAACGGATGGATCAGCCGCCGGTTGTTCGGAAGAGTTCCGGCCTGTATTCGGGTGAGGCCTGCTTTTTTCGCCGCTCCCATTTTTTGATATTACGAGTTTGAGCTTTACATTGCTCTGGAGTGTTTCGCTTGCGCACCGTTCTATCAGACCTCTTTCGTCAATCTGATCAAGTTTTTCCTTGTGAAAAGAATAATTACCGGGGAATTCAATCGTTATCTCACCGTCCTTGAATCCTACAAATCGAGCCTCCCGCAAAAGCGCCCATGTAGATTTCTTCTTTCCCTGAATCTTAAGAAGGATATTTTCCCACGCGCCTTTTTCATCATGGTGAATTTCCGGGACAACGTTTTCTTTTGATTCCTCATCGTACACGGCTGGCGCCGACTCAGATACTACCGGCCGAACAACGGCAATTGGGGGACCTGCCCTTTCTTCGCTTATTCCTGATGGATTAATACTTAAATTCGAAAACCTGCTTTCCAGCGCTGCAACCATTTCGGAAATTTCGCTTAAAGAGCGAACCGATTCCAGCCGGCTTATCTTGATTATGGCCATTTCAAGTAAAATACGCTGTAAAAAAGAGTCGGTTGTCCGCATCCTTGTATCTGAAAGTATCTGTATCATATAAAGTAAAGTATCCTGGGAAAAAGACTTTCCAAATCGTTGAATCAGGGAGGCGCTAAATTCCATCCAGGGCGCTTCCTGTCCACAGGAAGAAAAGATCAGCAGGTCTCTCAGGCACGAAAGCACCTGATCAACAAATTCCCCCGGAGTCTTTCCCTCGTTTAAAATATCATCAATAATCCTCAGGGCAGTTGCTACGTCTTTTTTTACAAAGCTCTCGAATATATTCAATATCTTATCTTCTTCGACACAGCCAAGGACAAAAGTTACATCCTCCGGGGATATTTTATCCCTGCGGAAAGAAAGAAGTTGGTCCAGAACCGATTGCGAATCCCGCAAACCACCCCTGGCGTATCTGGCTATCATGTGGAGGGTTGATGTGTCTATCTGCACCCCTTCAGTTTGGCAAATATCCTGGAGACGTTTTTCGATATCCTGTATAGAAATGTGTTTGAAATCAAAACGCTGACAACGGGATTGAACGGTTTCCGGGAGCCGGTTCGCAGCAGTTGTGGCAAAAATGAACTTAACATGGGGCGGCGGCTCTTCAAGTGTCTTGAGTAAGGCGTTAAATGCCTCACGGGTGAGCATGTGGACTTCGTCTATAATATAAATTTTATAATGTGCTCGTGATGGCGCGTAATTTACATTTTGCCGGATATTTCTTACCTCATCGATACCGCGATTGGATGCCCCGTCAATTTCCATTACATCCATATCATTCCCCTCGGTGATGCATCGGCAAATATCGCAGATATTGCAGGGTGTGTCAGTAGGGCCGTGCTGGCAATTGAGAGCCTTCGATAGAATCCTGGCCATTGATGTCTTACCAACTCCCCGGGGACCGGCAAATAAATATGCGTGGGCAACCCTATTGGTTCGAATGGCATTCCGCATAGTTGTTACAATAGGTTCCTGCCCAACGATATCCTCAAAGGTTTGAGGACGATATCTCCGCGCCAGAACAACATAAGACATTAGCCATCCACCTCGTATTTTTTGTTATGTCAATATAAGGCCGTGCGCTTTTTTCGTTCCTCTTTCTATTAGGTTATTAATGCAGGAAGCTCAGACCAGAGTTACTCACGGCACATAGGGACAAATACTTATGGCTGCTTGCTTCCGCACCTGACCAGGTTCGTAATATCTCCTATTGCATGAGGTCCAGCCATCAACACCCCTTACATTAACAGAACTAATAGTCCGAAGGCCCTCTGAAAAGTGATCGATCCTGCTGTAGCGGGTTGCAGGTTACAGGGAACCGCTAGCTCCCCATCTAGCACGGCCGATAAAAAACTGGCGGAGAGGGCGGGAGTCGAACCCGCGATACCGATTTTGTCGGTATACGCGCTTTCCAAGCGCGCTCATTCGGCCTCTCTGACACCTCTCCTGAAAAAACGATAAAGTTGCGAAGCTGCGAGATTTATATACCGGCTTTATATCTTCCGAACTTCAGCAACGATAACTCTCTTTATTCTTACTCTACTTACTTTATACACTGGCGGAGAGGGTGGGATTCGAACCCACGTCCCGTTTTTAAGCGGGAAACGGTTTTCGAGACCGTCCCGATCAACCACTCTGGCACCTCTCCTGTTTTTATTAACAATAACACATGCCAGCTAACATGATTCGCCCCCCGACCGCAGACATACGAAAACGT
>CAYJME010000010.1:0-32408 GCA_964370795.1 uncultured candidatus Brocadiaceae bacterium | reverse complement strand
CGGTCGTGGCTACCGTAAGCTGCTCAAACACCTTGAGCTGGGTATCAAAATCACGAACCTTGTGATGCAACATCGGATTTTTTATTCGTTCATTGGTACCCGGCGATCCGCTAATGACAATTACGGGCGATTGTTCTGCAAAGGCTTGTGCCGTGGTATTGGCAATTTTAAGCCCCCCGACACAATAAGTAACACACACAACACCCAAACCCCGCATACGGGCATAAGCATCAGCGGCGAAACCTGCCCCCTGTTCATCGCAGGTATTGATGACCTTTAACTTACTGTTCTCTAAATCGTGGAAGAAGCTGAGTACATAATCTCCGGGAACTCCAAAAACATGCCGCACTCCATACGCGTAAAGCTGTTGAATAAGATAATCGCTAATAGTTTGCACCGTCCCCATAAATATCCCCTTTTTAAATACAAAATGCACATCAATTACCAGGAGGTTATTATATTAAAACCAACTGTGGCAAAATTCGTCATGAGCGATAAGACTTCACCTGCCTTTTCTACGGGAACAGTATTGGTTACCAAACGTTTTGGCTGCAACTTTCCACTGGCTACCAATGCCAACAAGCCAGGATAACTCGTAACCGGACAGCCAAAACTGCCTTTAAACGTTATCTCCCCAAGAACCATAGCATCTACCGGCAGGGAAATCATACCCTTTTCTTGCTGACCCGTCAGTCCAACCTGAATATGCCGGCCGCCTTTCCGTAAAGAAAGGAGCGCAGGCAAGGCTGTCTGTTCAGAACCAAGCGCATCGATGGTTATGTCGGCGCCACCATTGGTAGCCTCTTTCACTGCTTCAACAAGATTTTTTTCTGCGGCGTTGATTATTACTGCTGCTCCCTCTTTTTTAACCATATCCAATTTTTTATTATTGTTACTAACTGCAATTACCTGCGCCCCAAGGGCAGATGCAATTTGTACTGCTGAAAGACCAACACCACCGATACCAAACACTACCACCCACTCGCCCGGACAAATTTTTGCCTGATCAACCACGCCATGATATGCAGTCATATAACGACACCCTATGGCAGCAGCGCTTAAAAAATCCACCTCATTCGGCAATCGCACCAGATTCATGGTTGCCTCCGGCACGCGTACCAAACGACCGTAACCACCATTGAAGTTTACACCAACTACGCCATGGACCAAACAGAGGTTAGAATTTTCACTATAACAGTATTTACAATGTCCACAAGACATATGGAAAGGTACGGCAACCCGGTCGCCAGGTTTAAAATTATAAACTTCAGAACCAACGGATTCAACCACCCCGCCAAACTCATGCCCCATTACCAGCGGTAAGTGTACATCTATACCAACCCATCGCCAATCACCTTGCCATAGATGCCAATCACTACGGCAGATACCACATCCTTCTACTCTGATGACAGCGTCTTTAGGCCCTGGGGTGGGATCAGACAATATTTGTACTTCAAGGGGTTCGCGAAATCGTTTCATTACGGCAGCTTTCATGATAGTACGCTCCTCCATCCACTTGCTTTAACGAGTACAAAGAATCAATAAAATATTTACCAACAATAGATACTTTGGATATGGTGAACAGGAAAAAAGGAATCGGCCAAAACACCCGAAAAGGGCATGATTCGTTTGACACTCATATTATATTATGATATTATCAATTTGCAAAATGTATCCTCGATAAATAAATACAAGAGCAGATATTTTTTATATTTTATCAAAGAATGGAGAAAATGAGCATTGGTCAGGGAAAAAAGAGTCATCGTTGGCTCCAGAGGCAGTAAACTTGCATTAACTCAGACAAATTGGGTTATATCAGAACTCAAAAGACTTAATCCCGAGTTTGAATTCCTCATCGAAAAGATTTCGACAAAAGGTGATAAAATTACCGATGTTCCCCTGTCACGTTTAGGGGGAACAGGCTTATTTACCAAGGAACTCGAGGTTGCTTTAATTAAAGAAAAAATCGATATAGCTGTTCACAGCGCCAAGGACGTCCCAACGGAAATACATGAGGGATTGATGATCGGCGCAACGCCCAAACGTGAAGACCCGCACGATGTCCTCATCAGCAGTAATAACGCCACACTTGAGAAATTAGCAGACGATGCGCGTATCGGCACGAGCAGTCTTCGCAGAAAGGCACAATTGCTTGCATTCAGGCCAGACTTTAAGATATTAGACCTGCGAGGCAATCTTGATACCCGGCTCAAAAAACTCGATTCAGATGATATGGAGGCAATTATTGTGGCCCACGCCGGACTGATCAGGATGGGTTATACAGGGACAATCAGCCAGATCATCCCGTTTGATATCATGCTTCCGGCAGTTGGGCAGGGCTCTCTCTGCATTGAAATCCGTAAAAATGACGAGCGGATAAAAAAAATTGTTTCACGTATTGACGATCGACAGACAAAAATAGCAGTAGATTGCGAACGGGCGCTCCTGGCTAAACTTCAAGGTGGATGCCAGGTACCCATTGGCGCGTATGCAGAGGTTCAAGAAAACACTGTGTCTATTGAGGCAGTCATATCTACGCTCGATGGCGACCACGCTATACGGGACAAACACAGCGGCCCAATCAAACAAGCAGCTAAAATAGGAGAAGAACTTGCGCAGAGAATGTTGGAAAGTGGTGGCGAGAAGATTTTACATGAAATTCGTCTAAAATTTTTAGACCGTGTTGATCATATTTAATGTCCGGGGAATCTAAATTATGTACGGTCTGGCAGTGTTTATCCCTATCGTCCAAAAGCCTGTTTAACTAAACGAGAAATTCCTTTGTAGTTAAGCAAATTCCCCTGAATCCCTTTTAGCAAGAGAAATTCAGGGGGATTTTTTATAACGCATGACGTCCAAAATACTTTGCTTTATTAAATAATGATTGTTATTTTCCAGAGGTCTCTTTTATTACCCAATCCACGTAAGGTTTTGATGCCCCGGTAATTGGAACGGCAATGATTTCAGGCACTTCATAGCTATGGAGTTGTTTGATGCGTTTCTCCACAGTGTTGAATTTGTCTTCACATGTCTTTGTTAACATAAGTACCTCATATTCGACGCACAATTTCCCCTGCCACTTAAAAATAGATTCTATAGGTTGGATAATATTACAGCAGGCAACAAGCCCTTCTTCCACTAAGACTTGTCCAATCTTCCTGGCTTCGTCTATAGATCTTGCAGTAGTAAAAATAACAATCGCTTCACTCATACGTAACTTATTCATCACAGACAAGCAGAACCATGAGAAATAAAAACTTCAAGTTCATTTTCAAAGCTTCGCATCTGCTCAATTTTTCAACTTCAATTCCCTCTCTGTGACGGGGTTAACATTCTCCCTGATGTGTTATCAGAAATTACCTGTTCATTTCTCTTTCAATAGACTGCCTGTCACACATGCCACCGTATCTTTGTAAAATGAATTCAATGTTTCTGCTGTCTTCTTCATCCCGTGTTACATAGACCAAAGAACAACGACACCCTTTCTTGCTTTTACAGTGTTTGTGGGGTGGTCTTAACTCGGAGAGCATTTTGTGGTGTGGAAGCAGATGTCGCCCATCTATTGCCCTGCATACATCACAACTATCGCCGTCTTTCGTTGCGGAATAATAGACATATGCTATTTCTTTTACGTGTACAACTGGCGTATCCACATTGTCTTCTTTTTTCTTCTTTTCGTATTTCTTTCGGTCTTGAGATGTATTCTTTTTCTTCGCCTGCTTTAAATTATTTTTTATTAAGTAGTAAACAATATATGCAGCGATTAAAAATACAAGAAAGCGGGTCATTGATTATACGCTACCCTCGGGCTTTCTCATCATAAATAAAAACAATCCGCCCACAACCAACACAGCTTGTGTTAAGACGATGCTTCTGATCCATATCGCAAAACATTTCCACATCAAATCCGATCCATGTACCTGTTCGATTGCACGGGAAACACTAAAAAAAGAATAGATCGCAATCAGAGAAATAATGACCGACATTATGACTATTATTATTGTTTTCAGTTTTTGTTTCATACCTTCTTATCTTTCACCATCATGTTTATCAAATGTTACCATTACTTTTTCCTGTTCATTGTCTTTGTTTGCCGTTTCTGTGTTCAATTCATCTTTTTTTATTAAATGGGTGTGAATGGCCTTTCGATATTCAGTCACGGCTTCATCAATCATGCCCTTCCCCTCGTATGCATACGCAAGATTATAACGAGCCCCTGTATCATCGGGATTCAAATCAACATTCTTTCTAAATTCCTGAATGGAATCCTCTATCATATTTTTACCCGCATACGCCAATCCTAGCTGAAGGTGTGCTTTTGCAGAGGAAGGATTTAATTCGAGCGATTTTTTACCTGTTGCAATCGCATCGTCATACAAACCTTCCTGCACATAAACAGCGCCCAATTTGTCATATGCCTCGGGGAAATTAGGACAAGAGACAATTGCCTTGTTATACATAACAATCGCCTTGTCCACCAAACCTTTTTCGGCATATGCATCGCCAAGTTTATAAAGAGCACGGGTTATACCCGGATTTGTTTTCAGTATGTTTTCGTATTCCTGGATTGCATAGTCAAAAAGCCCCTTCCCATAGTATGATTCGCCAAGGCTGAGTCTCGCCATGATATTTGCAGGATCTTTTTTGAGAATCTCTTTATACACCTGTATTGCTTCATCTAACATACCCTTCACGGCATAGGTACCTCCAAGATAATAAGCAGCCATGAGGTCATCGGGGTTTTCGCCGATAACCTTTCTAAATGATGCAATTGCATCATCAAAAAATCCCCTTACATACTGGTTATATCCGGTAATACTTCCTGGCGATATTTGCTTATTTGCCATTTGGTACGCCCTGGTCTTTTCATATATCTTTTTCTCGTTCATTGCCAAATCTAAATTCTTTCTGGCTTCCATGTCGCCGGGGTTTATTTTCAACGCCAGATTATGTTCTGTAATGGCCTCATCATACATGCCCTTGTTTCTGTAAGCAAACCCAAGGTTATCGTGTGCCTTGGAATAATCCGGATTGAGCTTAACCGCTTCTTTAAATTCCGGTATAGCTTCAGCGAACAACTTTTGCCTGCAATAAGCCACGCCCAGATTATTGTGCGCTTCCGCAAAATCAGCATTGATAAGAATTGCCTTTTTGAATTGCAGAATTGCCTCATCGGTCATATCTTTACTCATGTATTTTGCGCCGAGATTATTGTATTCCATCGCTAATTGATATTGGTCGATACCTGATTTATCTTTGGTATTTTTTTTACCTGCAGAAGAACAACCGAGGAAGCACAGGATGAGGCACATACCTATCAGGGTTTTTTGTACCGGGTATTTCAATAGTACCATTTTTTCCATCCCCCAGGAAAGCCTTGTGTTTGTGGTAAATGTAGTGGTAAATGTAAAAGGAAAGCCACAGTTAAAAGCACCTATCCGAAATAGAAATGCAAGACCTTACGTCTCTTCTACAAAAGCTTCAGAACAAACCGTTGAAACCGTTTAAACGGTTTCATCTGTGCAAACGGTTATAGGGATAAACCACTCGCGCTACGATTTGTATTAAAATTTCTATACAACTACATAATTTATATGTTACCAAAGATAAAGTCAATTATAAAAGTTAAAAAGGCAGGCTCTTCTGCGTATCTAAAGTCCTTAACAATCCCGACACCTCTTCCCGTAATTTATTCGTGACGTAGATGGTATATTCCCTGTCCGTCTTTGACTCTTCAAATGACAGTGGTTTACCAAAAGATATTCTCACGTATCTCTTGTCGGGATAAGACAGCCATCCTCGTTTTGGCATAAATTGATTGCTTCCATAAATGGCCATTGGAACAACCCTTCTTCCTGATTTTAAGATAATCAATGAAATACCCCTTTTGAAAGGTCCAAGCTGACCATCTTCGCTCCTTGTTCCCTCGGGAAATACAAGAAGCGACTTTCTTTCTGTGAGTTTCTCGACAGCTGTTAAAAGAGTTGCATACGACTTTCTATCGTCGGTCCTTTCAATGGGAATATGCCCTGATGCAGTCATATATGCCCCAAGGATAGGGACACGAAAAATCGTATCCTTTGAGATAAAGCTAAAGTTTACCGGTATAAAGGCCAGAGATAACTTTATATCCATCATACTTTGATGGTTTGAGATAAAGACGACTGGCTCATTTCTGGGGATGTTTTCCAGACCATGAATCTCTATATGCATGCCCAGGAGTTTAAATGCAATACGACTAAAAAATCTTTCTACCGCGTTAAATACACGTTCTTTTTCTCTGGTATCCACGCACAGGATTAAGGCCGTTAGAGTAGAAAGCATCCAAACAAAAACGAACAATAACCACGAATAGATAGTAAATGTTACCTGATATATTTTATACATAGTATTGAGCCTTGCTTGCTTTAAAGATTCTCTTTAAAATTAATAAAATCATACTCATAATACTATACTTTCTATTTCTTTTCAAGGAAAGCGTTTATGCACAAAACGATCTCCGGCCTTTTCTGTTTTTTTAAATAAATAAATTTATTTTTGACAAATGAACCTCTTATGGTATACTTCCTCAAAGTCGGCTAGGGCTTGCCAGCAGTTGCACATCCATTCCAGTGCGGACTTGTATCAGGAGAGTTTTGATGTTTATGCGCTCAAAAATTTATATTTGCCTGTCTTTTCTCGCCATATTATTATACGTGTGCGGTTGCGCCACACCACCAGAATTTAAACCTGTCACAGTCATGAAACCACAACCAAAAAAAATTGAACCACACCCATACATCAACAGCCAACTGGACCGTTATTTTGTCCGTGAATGGAAATACATCGTGATCCATCATAGTGCAACGGCATCTGGTTGTGCTGCCGAATTTGATAAATTTCACAGAGAAAAAAGGGGCTGGGAAAATGGTCTAGGCTATCATTTTGTAATCGGGAATGGGAATGGTTCCCGCGATGGGGAGATTGAAATTGGCAATAGATGGAAAAACCAGTTGGACGGCGCTCACGCTGGTGTTCAGGAGTATAACCATTACGGTATCGGTATATGCCTGGTTGGAAACTTCAACAATTCCAATCCGACGTCTTCTCAAATGGCTGCACTCACTGCCCTGGTATCGTATCTGCAGGAGCGATGCCACATCCCCGCAGAAAATGTCATTATGCACCGGCACTTTAGAGATACAGAATGCCCCGGGAGAAATTTTCCCTATTATAAGTTACTTGCCAAAACAGCCCGTTGGTAATTCGTGGTTTTGGCTTCACATAAGTGATGTAATAGAAGAATTAAATCCACTGCATAGGTAAATCTGATGTATCCGTATTCCTTATTATACGCCAATACCCAATGATTCCCATTCGCGACCGAAATCCATCGGGTGTATTCCCCATTATTACTGTCGGTATCATCGCCTTAAACGTCCTCGTCTTTATTTTTGAGCTTTCTTTAGGTCATCGGTTAGATGATGTCCTCTTTCAATGCGGTGTTGTCCCCCTTAAAATATTTTATTCTGCCGATATCCCGGATACTACCGTAGTAAATACTTATTTCCCTTTTCTTACCTACATGTTCTTCCACGCGGGGCTTATTCACCTTGTAGGAAACATGTGGTACTTATGGATTTTTGGGGACAATGTCGAAGACGCTCTTGGACGCATCAAATTCATCCTTTTCTATCTTATCTGCGGAATTGGGTCTGCTGCCGTACATGTTTATATCAATAAACAATCCGAAGTCCCCTGTATAGGTGCAAGCGGTGCAATCGCAGGCGTACTCGGTGCTTATATGGTCACATTCCCCAGGGCACGTGTACTGGTTATTATTCCTTTATTCATCGTCTGGCAAATGGTCGAACTACCTGCCATTGTGGTGCTGGGATTTTGGTTTATTATTCAATTCTTTGTCGGCACTGCATCCATTTCCTCCGCTCAGAGCGGCGGCGTGGCATGGTGGGCACATATTGGCGGCTTTATCCTCGGTATTATCCTTATAAAAATATTCCCCAAATCACGGTATCGCTATTCACACAGGTAGAGATAAACCTTTCGAGGTTTTGTCTGTAAACACGGCGCATCTTTCAGATTTAATTAAGGCAAACTTCCCTGTGCACTTCCTATACAGGAAAACGCTTTACTACCTGTCTCGCTTGCTACTTACTAATCCAAGGCGGTATTATCTTTGAATTCTCGTGAACAGTTTTTAGGTAATATTCATCGTCATGAGAAATTCAGCATTCGTCTTTGTTTTAGCCAGTCTGTTTTTAAGTAATTCCATAGCTTCTGTAGGATTCATTTCGTTCAGCACCTTCCTCAGAACCCACATCCGTTTCAACTCCTCATGATTCACGACCAACTCTTCCTTTCGGGTGCCAGAACGGGTAATGTCAATGGCAGGAAATAATCGGCGATCCGCCAGTTTCCTGTCAAGATGCAGTTCCATATTGCCGGTACCTTTAAATTCTTCAAAAATCACCTCATCCATCCTGCTTCCCGTATCAACCAATGCCGTGGCAATAATTGTAAGACTCCCGCCCTCTTCAATATTCCTCGCTGCCCCAAAAAACCTCTTTGGTTTTTGCAGTGCACTGGCATCCACACCACCGGAAAGGATTTTACCACTGTGGGGAACCTCCGTATTATACGCACGCGCAAGCCTGGTGATGGAATCAAGGAGCACTACAACATCCCTACCGTACTCAACCATCCTCTTTGCCTTCTCAATTACCATTTCTGCAATCTGGATATGACGGCTTGCAGGCTCATCAAAAGTTGAACCGATGACTTCAGCATCAACCGAACGGTCCATATCAGTTACTTCTTCTGGCCTTTCATCAATTAAGAGGATAATCAAATACACCTCTGGATGGTTCTTCGTAATGCTGTTTGCAATCTTCTGGAGTAGTACCGTTTTTCCCGTACGCGGCGGGGCAACAATGAGTCCTCTTTGCCCCTTTCCTATGGGTGTTACTAAATCCATGATCCTTGTTTCAAGCTCTGTTGCGTCTTTTTCCAGGAAGAGCCTTTCAGAAGGATGTAAAGGAGTCAGATCGTCGAAGATAATCTTTTCTCCCATAATCTCGGGATTCTCAAAATTAATAGCCTCCACCCTTAATAAGGCAAAATACCGCTCATTATCCTTTGGTGGCCTGATCTGGCCGGAAACAACTGCCCCTGTTCTTATATTAAATCTGCGGATTTGAGAGGGAGAGATGTAGATGTCATCGGGACATGGGAGATAGTTATAATCCGGAGAACGGAGAAATCCAAAACCTTCAGGAAGTACTTCTGCAACGCCTTCCCCATACATAAGACCGTTCTGGTTCACTCGCTCTTTAAGGATTTTAAAAATCAGGTCTTGTTTCTTGAGTCCTGTATATTCCTTTATTCCTTCCTTTTTTGCAGTATCCTGCAATTCCTTAATAGTCATCTTCTGCAACTCGGTAATGTGCATTTCACCGCGTTTAATTTCTTCGTATTTCTCATTTGTTTCCTGATCCATAATTACCGGTTCTTTTACTATCGCTTCTTTTTTACCATTTGATACTGCCATATAATCCTCCTTAAATCCTTAAGATTTATACTCCTCAATATAAAGTTTCCAAAATTCTTTTACCTGCCGAAAGGTATTATCACTGGTAAAATTATTATCAATGACGTAATCGGCCTTTTTCTTCTTGTCATCGAGAACCATTTGAAAGCGCTCCCGTTTTTCTAATTCCCCATCTGCCCAGCGCCGGCTTACCCGACACCGTTCTATTCTATGTTCTTTACTCGTATTTACAAAAACAACAAAATCGCATATCATGGACAACTCAGATTCCTCTAGCAACGCCGCATCAATAATAATCGCCCTTTTCCGTCCTCGTTGTTCAATTTCGTCAATTTTTACTTTTATCTGAGCAATAACAATAGGATGGAGGATATTACACAGGTCATCCAGACATGCCTTATCCTGAAATACAATTTCCGCAAGCCGAATACGGTCGATCTTGCCGAAAGTATCAAGGACTGAATTCCCAAACCGCGTTGTAATTTTGTCTTTTAATTCAGGTTTCAAAAACAACTTGTGGCACATCTCATCCGCATCGATATACTCTGCCCCCAGCGAGGCAAGCATACGCCCGACAGTACTCTTCCCGCTTGATATGCCTCCGGTAATGCCTATAATTTGTGGTTTAAAATTCACTCTGCATCCATCCAGTTCTTTCCGATCTTCATATTGACCTTGACCGGTACGTTTAACGTTACTGCGTTGCTCATTTTTTCCTGTATCATGGATTGCGTTAAGGCCAGGGCGTTTTCCTTCACCTCAAAAAGGAGTTCATCGTGTATCTGGAGCAGCAACTTTGCCTCATAACGGCCACTCTGCAATTCTGCATGGATATTATTCATAGCAACTTTTATTAAATCAGCCGCAGAACCCTGGATGATTGTATTAACAGCAATCCGCTCTGCAAGATTTCTGTTTTTTTTATTCTCCGAACGGAGACCGGAAACATACCGCTTCCTGGCGAAAAGCGTTTGCACGTATCCACGCGTCCCCGCATCTTCAATAACCTTATCTCTAAACCTTTTTACACCCTGATACAAACCAAAGTAAGCATTAATGAATTCACGGGCATCTTCCAGGGTAAGTCCTGTATCCCTGGAAAGTCCAAATTCGCTCAGCCCGTAAATAATGCCGAAATTTACCGCCTTCGCATTTCTCCTCATTTCATACGTGACCTGTTCCATCGGAACGCGATAAATTTCAGACGCCACGGCTGAATGAATATCTTTATCCTGTTGAAATGCCGTTACCAGGGCTGTATCTCCGGAAAAATGCGCGAGTATTCGTAATTCTATCTGTGAATAGTCGGCAGACAAAATCACCGCAGAATCAGAGGATGGAATAAAGGCGCGTCGTATCTGCCTGCCAATTTCGGTTCGTATCGGAATATTCTGTAAATTCGGGTCACTGCTGCTGAGCCGTCCTGTAGCAGTCACTGTCTGGTTAAAAGAAGTATGCACCCGCCCGGTATCCGGGTGTACCATATCTGGCAGGGCATCAACATAGGTATTTTTCAATTTTGTAAGCTGCCGGTATTCCAGCGCCAGCTTTGGCAGTGTATGTTGCCATGCGAGGGCTGCAAGCACATTTGCATCTGTCGAAAAACCTGTCTTGGTCCTCCGCAATTGTGGCAAAGCAAGTTTCTTAAAGAGAATCTCACCCAATTGCTTAGGCGAACTAATATTAAACTCACCCCCGGCAGCATCATAAACTTCCTTCTCGAGTTTCTCTAGTTGAGTTGTCAAGACATCAGACATCTCCCGTAAAAATGGGGTATCAAGACATACCCCATTCCACTCCATTTCTGCAAGGACATAAATCAAAGGAATTTCTATCTGCCGGAATAGGTACACGATACCTTCTTCCCTGAGTTTTGGTTCTAAAGCAACAGCCAACCGGAATGCGATATCTGCATCCTGACACGCATATTGACAGACTTTATCCACAGCCACCCGATCCATGGTAATCTGCTCTTTTCCCGACCCAATTAACTCTGCTATAGTAATCGTTTTATACGACAAGTATTCAAATGCGATATCATCGAGATTATGATTCCTCTTCACCGGATTCAGGAGATAGGAGGCAATCATAGAGTCAAAAACAATCCCTCGTAACAAAATACCATTATTTCTCAATACCAGAAGGTCGTATTTAATATTCTGTCCGACCTTCTTGATATTTTCATCTTCCACAATCGTACGAATTTCACGAAGTACGATACGCGCATCCAGATGGTTTGCGCCTTCGGGCGCCATGAGAGGAATATAATACGCCTCCTTCGGCTGCCAGGAAAACGAAATGCCGACAATGAGCGCTTTGAGGGGTTTCGTATGGGTAGTTTCTAAATCAATCGCAAACAACTTCTGTTTTTTTAATATATCAAGAAATGTGCAAAATTTTTCAACGGTATCAATAAGCTGATAGTTTGTTTCCTCGGTTTTAGCCGTTGCAACCATATCTGAAAGCAGGCTATTGAACCCCAGTGACTTAAACACTTTTTTCAACTCTATCGTTTCCGCATGTTTAAATTTACATGCATTCATATCAAAACGAAGAGGAATATTATCGTAAAGCCTCAAAAGAGAGCGGGAAAGCTTTGCCTGCTCTGCATATAAACGTAAATTTTCCTGTCTCTTTTTACCGGAAATGACGTCTACATTTGCAAGGACGGCATCCAGCGAACCCCACTTTTGAATAAGTTCCAGCGCCGTCTTGCCGCCTATACCCGGTACGCCGGGTACATTATCAACAGAATCACCTGAAAGAGAGAGGACGTCCACAACCTGATCCGGACGAATGCCCTTTTCTTTAAAAAGGGCCGCATCGTCAATCATGATGCCCTTTTTTGCATGATAAATTTTCACCTGTGGACTTAATAACTGTTCCATATCTTTATCGGAAGTCACAATAACAACTTCAACTCCTTCGCCAGAGAGTCTTTTCACCACCGTACCAATTACGTCATCGGCCTCATATCCTTTCGCCGCAAAAATGGGAATATGATATGCCCTGACAACCTTATAAATCAAAGGGAACTGTACCTGTAATTCATCAGGCGTAGGTTTTCGGTTTGCTTTATACTCGCCGTATGTAGTGTGTCGGTGAGTTGCCAATTTTGTGTCAAATACAACGATTATATACTCCGGGTGCTGTTCCCGAAGCAACTTCTGGAGCATTCGTGTAAACCCATACACAGCATTTGCAGGTTTCCCATCTGGCGTCGTCAGCCGTGCTGTAATAGCATAAAAAGCCTGGTAACAATGTGAATGCCCATCTATGATAAAAAATCGCTCTGACATTCTCGTTTATAATAATGACTGATATATCTTCAGGTTCAATAGTAAAAGGGTACGACGGAAAAACCTGGCCTGATACCGTAATAGGACAGCGTGTGTTCCGTATCTATTTTAAAAGAATTTGCATCGTCAAATGAATTGGTTTCATCAGGAACATTTTGTATTAAAGACAGACAGGCAATTACTGGGCAAGACAAAACGTGGAGAAATACCGTAAAATCTATCTGTAATTTATTCTTCTTAAACGTGGAAAACTTAAAAATACCTTAACGAATAGAGGCATTGATATTACTTATTCATGCACTTGGAAAATTTTAGAACGAACACTACCGGGAAGGTTAGCTTACAGCTCTGCTAGCTTTAGGCTGGACAACCTAGAATTACCCAAAAACATCAGGAAGGATAATTAACTAATAACTTAACACCATAAAGAATCCTTGTCAAGTTAAAATTCAACAAATCCAACAAAAACAACCTTATTATTTTTCTTGAAAATATTGGCCTGAATTGTTATTCTGGTATTGTAATTATTATAACCCATTTTCAATTGGACAATGCACCAAATAAGTGGCGGTGTAGCTCAGTTGGTAGAGCAGCGGACTCATAAGCCGCGCGCCGGGGGTTCGACTCCCTCCACCGCTACCATAACATATCCATAGTAAAGGACTTGCAAACCCAATTTTTTTCCCGCAATACCACATTAGTGTCGGTTGTTCCTGCTTGTGATAAATCTGCGCATCAATTTTTAGCCTCTCCATATCAGTATGGGGA
Organism: uncultured candidatus Brocadiaceae bacterium; assembly: GCA_964370795.1. Lineage (GTDB taxonomy): Bacteria > Planctomycetota > Brocadiia > Brocadiales > Brocadiaceae > JAHFOW01. The sequence goes on along the minus strand of CAYJME010000010.1, from coordinate 18,794 downwards.
TACCGTTCAGGCATTTGAAGTTGCCAAAGTACCTGGCGTTACTTTCGATGCAATCCACAAAAGCAAATTTGAAGAAAAAAATATCTTTTCCCCACAAAAAATCGCTGTGAGCTTAAAGAGAAAAAAATCAAAATAAATCCATGCTGGTTAATCCTTCAAAATTATCTGCTTTACATGCTTTAAAAAGATTCCTTGCGGGTTCGAACTAATAGTGGGTTCATGTTTGCAATATGAACCCGCACTTTAAATTTACGTTTACAACCATCATCAGCATATAAAGTTACGCTGATTGCTGGACAGCATCTTTGTCTGATTGTGCTAATTTTGTGCTGGATTCATGATAACTTTTTTCCAGTAACCCAATAGCCCTGGTAAGATGTGCCGGGGTAATATGAGCGTAACGCATGGTCATCTTTGTGTCCTTATGTCCCATTAACTCAGCAAGCGTATAGATATCAACCCCCGCTTGCCTATTCCAGGATGCAAAGCAATGTCTTAAATCATGAAACCTGAAATCTTCTATCCCGGCTTGTTTTAAGCTCTTTTTAAACACCCTGTACACGTTTTTTGAATTATACGATTTACCCTTTTCATCCCGAAATACATACAGGCTCTTGGTTTTGTCATTGATTATGAGACTTGCCAACACTTCATACGCAGGGGCTGCAATCGGAATTCTTAAGTTTTCACCGTTCTTTATTTCCGTACCATCCACGCTGATTTCCTTTGGCAGAAGGTTTACTTGCGCCTTCCTTAACTTGACAACGTTTTCACGTCTTAACCCTGTCCAGGCAGCCACAATGACAATGTCTCGTAACCATCCATCGCAGAATTCCAAAAGCCTGTGAAACTCTTCAAAGGACAAATGCCTTGTTCGCTTATTATCCGCATTGGGTTCCATCTCTATCAGGGGTGTTTCTTTTATCCACAACCAACGCTTTTGGGCAAGATTAAACATCCTTCTGAGTATCGACAACTGTATGTTGATAGTCGTTGAAGTTACCCCCTGCTCTTTTCTCTTTTGTCTAAAATCGTCTATCAATGCCGGGGTAATGTTGCTCAGCCTGTAGTTCCCAAAGAAATCCCTTAACTGGTTTAAATAACATCTGTTCTTATGATAACTCCTGAGTTCCCGAAACACCTGAGTTTCATATTTCTCTGCAAGTTCCCTAAAATTTCTTTGGTTTCCTTCGTCGATATCAAACCATTTTCCTTCAGCTATCTGATTTATTACCTTACAGTAAATCTTTTCTGCAAGCTTCTTATCTGTTGTTTCTGTCGATTTTCTTACCTGTTTGTCCTTGTAGGTAAACCGCATCCACCAGACCAAACCTCTTTTATAAAGTCCCATTGTCTTTTGCCTCCTTTCCGAGACCTTGACTTGGGTCTGGTTTCCCGTTGGTTGAATTATATACCGTATCATGAACGGCTTCAACTTTCTTTTTGGCACTGAGCACTTTGATAAATTTCATCTGTATCTCTTGCCATTCCCTTACCGCTCCCTGAAATGTTTTGAGGTCTTTTCCTTCATCCCATAAATGGTTGATTTTGTCTTCAATATCAATGGCTTTTTCATACATCCTGGGAAACACTTTCTGTGTGTAGTTAAAGGTGTTTTCTATATATGCCTTAGATATTTCATTTACCGCATTCTCAAAGATGTCATCCATCCTGTAAATATTTCTTATGTACTCTATGACTATGGCCTTATTTTCTTTTATCTCATGTATTATGGTTGAGGCCTCTTTTGGTGGATTGTCCCTGCCTATAAACATTAATTTAATTTTGTCGCCTTCAAGAGAGACCTTATATCCCAGGTTTTGTATGGTATTGATAAGTATTGGAATATTGCTCAAATCTCAATTTCCTTTTCTGGCAAACTATCTATTTCAATGGTCACATGGTCAGAGACTTTATCTGACAATGACTTATGACTTACCATTGCGGTATTAAGGCAATGGTCGTCAATGGTCATGGTATCATTGATGGTCTTGTATCTCTGGTATATGTTGTCAATTCGGTTATAACAGAATTCGTAAGCCCTTTTGCCGTCTTTTCTCCCGACCGACTTATCATAAAGACTTAATTGTTTTACTGTCTTGCCTATCCATATTTGAAACCTCTTTTTCTCTTTCTCATCCATAGTTGCATAATCCGGTTTGAGCTTTTCCGCTATGTCGGTTACCGTCAATATATCCTTTTCTTTTCCCCTGAGGATGTCTTTTAACGTCTCAAAGAGTGAGATTTCGTATTCAGACAGTTCGTTTTGGGTCTCTTGCATACTCTCAAGGAAAAAGTTTTTAATCTCTTGCATTTCCTCACCGGGAACATCTTCAAGCCTTAATATAGTCTCAATGGGTCTCCAGAGTTCCTTTACTCTGTGGGATACGTCTTTTCCGGTGTCTTGATAGATGTCTTTTACTACATGCCACTTTGTTAAAAGGAGTTTATACAATTTATCCCGTAAATCTCCCCATATTGTCAGGTATGCATCAGGGTATGGATATTCTTTAATAGCCCTGAGCATGGTTATTTCAATACACCTGTCCTTTAAATCGCTGTCTATTTCCTTTATGCTTGCAAATGCCTTGGGCCCGTAGGTCTCAAACTCCATAATCTTACGGCCATTATTTGAGGTGTTTACAATCCTTCTTTTACCGCCGCCGATGGTATAGCTATCAGTTAAGATGCCTAAAATACCGGTATTCTTTTTGTCGCTGAGTTCTTCGGCTTGGTCATTGAGAAACGTCCCGCGTATCCCGTCAATACTGTCTGCAAGGGATGCTACGGAAACACCTTTTACCTTTATGGCGTTAAATGACAAACGTTCCAGTAAGTCCAGGAATCTACTCTTACCGCTCTGTTTCTTTCCATAAATAAACAGGAAGGGGAAGGCATGAAAACACCGATGAAAGTACGTGGCTATAATCCACGCCGTTATAATGCCGTAAATAGCTTCTCTTTGAAATTCAATATAGTTCTTGAGTGTATGTTTAATTTCCCGATAGAGTTCTTTTGGCGGTTCTTGATTTGTCATAAAACCCAAAATCTTGTTTTTATCCCATCGGTCATTTACCCGTAAAAGCAACCGGTCTTGTTCATGGAATATGACGGTCTTATCTTCGTGTTTGATTACATGCTCTTTGTGTATTGATATTTTTTGGCTGGAAATGATATAAAAATTCTTGTCTAAGGGTTGATTATTCGGTATCACCGTTTCCCGGAAGCCTAATGACATAAATATCTGGCTTACTTCATACGAAGGATGGGCAATTATAATATCGTGTTCGTTTTGTGTATTATTCGTTTCCATGGACTTCCTCGATTGTGCGTTTGATGATGCTTTCTATATCCTGATTTTTTTGGGTCTTTTTTATGATCCTTTGGGGTACGGCCTTTAAATTTGTTGACGCCTTTACCCACTCCTCTATCTTTTCCATATCAAAACGCCAGAGGCCGTTTAGTTTGAATGAGGGTATTAATTTCTGATTTACCCATGAGTAGAGGGTTGATTTTTTGACCTTCAGGAATTCTGACACTTCTTGTATGGTTACTATCTTCATCTGTTTCACCTCATACCTTGTTGTATTTCTTCCTTTTATTGTTTATCTTTGTCTTTAAATACTCCTCGTCCCTGCCGCTTGTTTGTTCTCTGAGATAGTCCCTTGCCCTGTTTAAATATTCGCAGAGTGTTCCTTTGTCAATGTTTTCAAATCCCTCACGTGCTGCATATGCCGTGATATAGCCAATGCCATTTTGGAATAATGCCTTATCGCTGGGCATCCTTGATTTATTTACCTGTCTCAAAATACCCGTGAATTTACCGTCATTAAATCTTATATCCTGAATCTTTTCCCATAGTGGATTTGTCATCCATCGTGTCCTATTTATGGTATTGTCCTTTACTGCGAGTCTCAGCCAATCATGGGTACAATATTTCCACATATCGTTGATATTTTCCGTGAGGTTTAAATATGTGCTTATTTTCATCTGTCCCAGGAGTTCCCTTCTTAATTGAAATTCAAGTCTCCATACCCTGTGGAATGTGTCCCAGCCGTTCTTTTCCCATATCTCTCTGAGATAATCCTTACGACTCTTTTCAATCTCAACAGTTTTGTCATAGAGTCTTGCTAAAATATCTCCACCCTGGCCTATTGTCCAGCCGGTGAATATATCGCCATTCCAATATTTATGGGTCTTTTGTGCCCGGGTTATCCAGGACACCTTTTCAATGGACTCAAATTCCCTGTCGGTAACAAAGTCCGCAAAAATATCGGTTCTGCTTATAGTTTCTTCTTCTATTGTTTCCAGGAGTACGTTTATAATTTTTCTCAATGCGTTCATGGATTCATCCAGACCATAACAGGTAAGGAGTTCGCTGGATACCTGGACATACACTTGGGGAAGTTTTTGTCTCTTACTTCCCGATATTTGCACGTGATACCAGTTATCTACCAGGATAAAAGAATACCATTTAGTGCCCCTGTCCATTACTTCAAAGCAGTGGTCATCAATCGTCATTACTGCCAAGGCTTGCTCCCTTTCATCTTCTGATTGGGCCAGCTTCTTTTTTTCTTCCAGTTGCTCTTTTAATCCTTCTTTCAGCGTACCTTTAAAAGACACATACAAACCATCAATTCCCTTAAATACCTCTTTAAACTCCATCTTTAAATCCTCCAAAAATAGTAATGTGGCCAATGGTTTGCCGTTCTCTCTATCACGGCAACCATTGGCCCTGTTATGCCCAAAGGTTTTTCGCCCTTGTCCGTCCAGGCCAATTGCAAGCTTACTTGCGCCCACATATTTATGTACGTGTGCGCTTGCTCTTCCTTCGGGCAGCGCACCTAATGAATGGCGCAAGGTTTTAGCGGAACAAGGGCGAAAAACCTTACGTGTCATATTATGTTTGTGACGATCTCTTGTTTCATTCCCGGCCGTGCTTCGATGCGCTTCCGCATTCGCTTACGCGCAACGAAGCACGGCAATTTATGTCCATAAAATAAAAAAGGCCACAGTGCTTTCACACTGCGGCCTATGGTATTGAATCTCGTTAACTATATCCAGGACATGAAAAAATTATTTCATGTCCGTTTTTTGCACATCATCAAATGTCTTGTTAAAATCTTCAATTACGTTATCGTTCTTGAGACGGTCAATAAATTTCCTGAATGTTTCCGGGTCTTCCTGTATCATGACACCACTTGTCTTTAATAGCTCCATGAGTTCGCTATTGTCTAGTCGGTAGAGTCCAAGAAACCACAATGAGGCTAATATGACAATTGCTTCTCCATACATCAGTTTTGCGGGTATGGGAGGTTTTTTTATTGCGTATCCCAATTGTTTGAAAAATGTAGAGTCCCCTGAATAAAACGCCTTTCTTATGCGCTTACGCACCCAATCTACCTCAAAGAGGGTTTTGTCAAGATGTATCGCCTTGTATAATGATTCATCATTGTCTCTGGCTTCTTCAATTAATTCATCAAGCGTCTTTTTGTAAGTCATTATTGAGAGGGTATTATACAAGAGTTGCATGCCTATATGGATGAGATTTGCCTTGTTTATCTTTTTATCCTTGCTATCTTCACGGAGGGGGTCCCAATAACCCCTAAATCCTGTTTGAAACATCAAACACAATATGTCCGTTCCTATCCCAAAATAATCCCTTATTAATTCCTTTTGTGTCTTTCCTTCGACAAATACCTTTGCTTTTTCTGGTGAAAAATAAATCTCAAGCCGTTTTCTGTAATAATTCCTGCTATCTTCCCAGTACAATCCCTGAATCATTTTCATTATGGTAGATTTTATTGCATCTAAATATTTGTTTTGATTTTCTCTTTTTGGGTATTTCTTATTATTTTCATTTAATAATTTTTCTAAATTCTTGAAATAGTCAAATATAAGCACAAAATCATGACTTGCGCCTATGGCAATCGTATCATTCGTTACTTTTTTAAGATTTCTTGGGCTTGTTTTGAATTCTTTTGAGAGAGGCGGGTATCTTTTGCTTGCCAATACTTTCAGTGATTCATCATCATACGTTAAATATCGTTTCCTTTTATCACCCGTACAAATACAGGTATTTTTAATAAAATCCAGGTAGACCTTAATCAGTTCATCAAAGGCAGGGTCTATTTTTTCTTTCCAGCTCCTGTTCTCTTCCATGTGCATATCCCCCCATGCAAGTTATTAAAATCCCTCTTTCGCCCAATTCATTCCCTTCCCTCTTAGCTCCACAAAAGACGTTCCGCTAAGAGCGAAGGTTTTACGCTTATTGCTTCGGCCAACTTTATTGCCTTTTCTGGCACAGCATTCTTTCATCTTCTACAAAACAGAAGATCAAAGAATGCTGTGATTCTTTATGATATCGGTAAAATCTCATTATTTTTCAGCGTTGTCCGGTTAGAAATTTGCGTGTACGGTTTTTGTCATACCCGAATGCTTTTATCGGGTATTCAGTGAGCCTTGTTCTTTCTAGATTCCCACTAAAAACATTCAGAAATGACATCGTGATAACAATAAAATTAAGATAGCAAATTTCTAGCCGGACAACGCTGCCCTTATATAATTATTGACAAATTTTATTATTCTAGTTAGCATAATCTCGTAGAGCAGTCAATTATTTATTTTTATAATGCTTAACATACAAGAATATGAAATTATATCTTGATTTATGTGTTTACAACAGACCATTTGACTATCAAGGACATAATAGAGTCTCATTAGAAACAAGCATTTTTACCTATATTTTAGAGAAGATTGAAACAGGCGTTTATATTCTTATAGCTTCTGATGCATTGATGTATGAAAACAACAAAAATCCTGATAGTTTAAAAAGGTCACGCATTGCTACCTATTTTGAACTTGCTAAGGAATTTATTGAAATAAATAATTCTGATCGTGAAAGGGTAAAAATTTTAAAGGAATTTAGATTTTCAGATATTGATGCATTGCATATCTCACTTGCGGAAAGGTCTCATGCAGACTATTTTATTACCTGCGATGATGATATAGTCAATTGTTATAAAAAACATAAAAATCATATAAAAATTAATATCGTAAACTTAGCAGAATTTATTGGATTGGAGGTGAAATAACATGGGAACTACATTTGCCGAAATAAAAACCATAGGATGGAAGGCACTGGTAAAGGAACTTGGTTACGCAGGGGCTACAAAGTTTATGCTTCTTTATGAAGAGGGAGAGGGAGACTACACAAAAGAACGCAAGGAATTATTTAAAGATGTTACAATTGATGATATTACCAGGGAAGTAAAAGAAATGAAGAAACAATAGATTTGTGCTATTACTTACCTTTAATCAGTTATCCGTGTAAAACATAAAAGCTGCATTATCCCATTTAGCCCAATTCATTCCCTTCTCTCTTTACTCCACAAAAAACGTTTCGTTCAGAGAGAAGGTTTAACGTTTATTTCTTCGGCTAACCGTTAGTGCTTTCCCATAACACAACATTCTTTCATCTTCTACAAATCAGAATATCAAAGAATGTTGTGTTTTTTTCTACACGATTCATAACCAGATGCTTAAATGATCATTTTGGAAATATATAATTCTCTAGGTCTATTTTTGTACTGCCTTGTACTTTTTTGATAACAAACAGAGTTTTTTTTGCTATGTTTCGTTAAGCTTACGCATGGCTACTGCTCCACTCAGCACGCTATTCCATATGTTTACAAAGGTGGCAGGGCGTGAACGTATGGGAAACAAGGTGTTGACGAAGTAGGGTAAGAGATTTTACAGTAAGCGAGGGCAAATAATATATGATATAAACTTTTTTAAGCAAATAACTTTTCTCATAGATATTCTATTGAGATTATGGATAATGTTAATTTATACTACTCCTTTAAAATAACACGTAATATTGAGTTGGCGTATTTGTTGATCACCTTTATTGCCTATGCAAATATTAATAAATGGAACTATTCAAGGTTTACTTATATCGCTACTGGCAATAGGCTTTTCCCTTGTCTATAATTCAACAGGGATAATTTACATTGCCCAGGGCGCTGTTTATGCCCTTTCTCCCTTTCTTCTTTTTTCCTTCATAAAAATGGGAATGGGAATTCCTTTCTCTGTTTTTCTTACTTTTATTATAGCCGTCTTTTTATCAATGTCCTTTGAAAAGATAAACCATTGGCCGCTTTATAAGAAAGAGGCCTCTCCTCTCATACAATTAATCTCCTCCCTTGGCATCTATATCATTATCGTGCAGATTATTGTCCTTATCTGGGGAAATGAAACAAAGGTCTTACGGGCAGGAGTTGACACTACCGGTAACTTTTTGGGAGTAATTCTCACAAAATCACAGATAATAGGCGGCGTGACGGGTCTCTGGTTCATACTATTATTTTTGCTATGGCTAAAAAAATCGGACAGCGGATTAATGCTCATTGCCCTCTCGGATAACCCCATCCAACTCTCGCTTCTTGGACATGACATAGTCAGACTCAGGTTATTGACATTTGGACTGAGCGGATTTTTTACGGCCACAGCGGCAAGCCTTACCGCCTTAGACGTTGGCTTTGATCCCCAAGGTGGCCTGAATGCCGTATTAATCGCAATCGTTGCGACCATTATCGGCGGCAAGGGATCATTTGTTGGCCCTGTTATCTGTGGAGTTTTACTGGGGATAGTCCGTTCACAGGTGGTTTGGTATACATCGGCACGGTGGGAAGACGCCTTGACCTTCCTTTTTCTCGTCCTTTTTCTTTTCTTCAGGCCTCAGGGTATTTTGGGGAGCAAGGGAAGGATTGAATCGTTATGAACTATATTCTCCACCTTCTTATTTATCTTGATATCTATATTATCATCACCCTGTCATTAAACCTCCTAATTGGTTACAGCGGACTCTTCCAACTGGCGCATGCCGCTTATTATGGCATTGGCGCGTATACTACCTCACTGCTGATGGCTCGTCTTGGCTGGGGTTTTATCCCTGCGGTAATTTCTTCGCTCTTTATAACGGGCTGCCTGAGTTTTTTGGTTTCACTTCCCGCCTGGCGTTTCAGGAAGGATTACTTTGTTATCCTTTCTCTCGCCGTACAGGTGGCAATCTACAGCCTCCTTTATAACTGGATAGACCTTACAAACGGCCCGTTTGGAATAACGGGCATACCACGGCCCGGCATATTGGGCTACAAAATTAACTCCCTGTTCGAAATGTTCATCCTCTCCACTGCCCTTACATCTATATGTGGAATAGTTGTGTTTACATTGTTGCGTTCCCCGTGGGGAAGGGTGTTAAACGCAATGAGAGATGATGAGCTTGCAGCCCGCGGGATTGGGAAAAATACCAGACTCTTTAAGGTTCAGGCATTCTTTATAGCCTGTGCAATGGTGGCCCTTGCGGGCAGCCTGTATGCCACGTATGTGAGCTATATAGACCCCACGTCCTTCACTCTGGATGAATCTATATTAATGATAAGCATGATCATCGTCGGTGGCACTGGGAATTTCAGAGGACCTATTATAGGAGCGCTCACCCTTATAGCAATACCGGAAATTTTAAGGTTTGTAAATATTCCAGATACCATTGCTGCAAATATAAGGCTTTTGATATATGGCCTGCTTATTATTACAATAGTACATGTAAGGCCACAGGGATTGGCAGGAAAATACCGGTTCAAATAAAAAAGTTCAGACTAAGGCTCATAAAGAAGATAAAAGATTTGTGTCAATTCGTGTTCATTAGTGGCTAAAAGAGTATTCAGAGAGATAACCTGAAAACACACATTCAATAATACCTATGATTCTAGAAAAAGATAATACCGTCATCTCCGTAAAAGACTTAAAAAAGTCTTATGGCGGTCAGGTCGTGCTTGATGCCATTTCACTGGAACTCAAACGGGGCGAAATAGTCCTTTTGAGAGGTGAAAATGGCTCGGGGAAGACCACCCTCGTAAACATACTCACCGGCAACCTTGAGCCGGATACAGGTGAAATACAACTTAATATCAACGGAAACAGCGAAAACTTTTCCTGGCCGCGGAAGTGGTGGAAAGAGATAAACCCCTTTGACCACTTTACCCCGGAAAAACTCGTTTGGGAAGGCGTGGGAAGGGTCTGGCAGGACATAAGACTTTTTTCCACCATGTCCACCCTTGAAAACGTTATTGTCTCTTCCCCAAAACAACGGGGAGAAAATCCCGTGTTTGCCTTGATAAGCAGCAAAACAAAAGGGGAAAACCAGCAGAACGAACAGTCGTCTTCCCGATGGCTCGGCAAACTGGGGCTGGGGGACAGGCTTGATTCGTCGTGCGATAAGATATCACTTGGACAGATGAAAAGGGTTGCCATAGCCAGGGCAATACAGGCAGGGGCAAAGATACTCTTCCTTGACGAACCGCTTTCCGGCCTTGATGCTAATGGAATATCAGAGGTCATGAACTATCTTGAAAACATTGCCAGAGAAAACGCGCTTACCCTTGTCATCGTGGAACACGTATTTAACATCCCCACGATATTAAAGCTCGCCAGCGCCGTCTGGACGCTTTCAAATGGCAAGGTTAAAATCAACATGGCACATGAAATCATGGAGAATACGGTAAACAATGGAAACCACCTCCATACTCTTTTGCAACAAATCGCTGGCAATAAGGGAAGGCTTTATACGGAACAACTCCCTAACGGTGCAAAACTCACCGTTGCGCATGCTGATAGTCGAGAAGAGTCTCAACCAATCCTGGGTGTAAAAGACCTTGTGGTAAAGAGGGGTATAAGGACGGTAATAAATGGGCTTTCTCTTACGCTCAAGACTGGACACATTTACCTACTCGAAGCCCCCAATGGTTGGGGGAAAAGTTCGCTGCTTGACGTCATCGCTGGCATCTATCCCGCCGAATCAGGAAACATTCTTTTTAAGGGGGATGATATCCGTTCTTTGCCAACACATAGCCGAATAAAGAAAGGCTTGGCATACCTGAGGTCACAACAATCTGTGTTTACCTCTTTGACGGTTGAAGAACAAAGAAGGCTGGCAAAAACACAAGGTCAACTATTCGGTGATTCATTAGATAGTCAAGCAAAAGGGGGCAATCTTAGTGGTGGAGAAAAACAGAAACTTTCAATAGAGATGTTGTCTGATGCAGATGTTTATTTATTAGATGAATCTTTAATAGGTTTGGATAATAGTGCTATAATTACTTTTAACTATTATCTCCAAAATGCTTTTTTAAAGAATAAAACAATTTTATTGACACAACCATTAACATTAATAAATAAACCATAAATAGTAAGGATCCGTTCAAATGAAAACAATTATCTCCTTTTCGCTTTTAATTATATTTCTAAGCAATATGGGTTGTAATAACAAAATTACAAAAGAAAACAAAATGCAACTTAGCTTAACCGCTATTCTACCATTAACAGGTGAATTATCTTTTTTAGGAGATCCTGGGAAGAATGCGTTGGAATTAGCCAGAAGAGAGATAGTCGAAGATGGAGAAATTTATTTTGATTATGCGTTAGTTGATAGTAAAGCTGGAGCAAAAGAGGCTGTAACAGCGGCTATAAAAGCTGTCGAAATTGAAAAGAGAAATATTTTACTTACTACGCTTACAGCTCCGAGTATGGCAGTTCGGGATGCTTTAGTAAATAAACATGTTTTGCAATGTGCAGTAGCAATACATCCCAATTTACCAGAAGCAAAAAGCCCTCTTATACGCTTCTGTTATAGTGGCAAACAGGAAGCAGACATGTTACTAAAGACCATATCTGAAGGTAAAGAGCCTATTGGACTTGTAGTCTCAAGTGATGCTTCTACAGATTATCAGGTAAAAAAAATGATTGTTCCAGAATTAAGGAAAAAGGGTATTGATATCAGGTTTATAGAATGGTTTCATGTTGGACAAAAGGATTTTAAAAATTTAGTAGCCTTACAAGCTCAATATAAGGTAACAAGAATTTTATTACTTGGATATGGTTCAGATTTTCCTGGAATATTAGAGGCTTTACATACAACAGGAACAATGTCAAATTTAACTATATATGGAGGAATCGGTTTTGTAGAATTAGGCAAACTCAAACCAGAGTTTTCTGAAGCACAATATTTCATCACCGCACCTGCATTTGTTTTAGCGCTTTCAGGTGAGAAAGGTATTAAATTTAAAGAAAAGTATATCAAAACTTTCAATAAAGAACCTTCTTACGACGCTGCGTATACTTATGATTGTGTTATTATGTTATCTAAAATAGTTAAAGAAATAAATTCTACAGACGCAAAGAAAATTAAAGAAGCTATATTAGAGAAAAAATTCTTTGGAGTGACTGGAGAGTTACAGTTTGACGAAAAAGGAGAGTGTGCTTCAAGTATTTATATCTCTACTTTTAGAAATGGTAATTTAGTGAGTAAAGAATAATGAAAAATATTTTATTGTCAATCGAGCTAATAAAACATCCAAAAACAAAATTTGAGTATTTAGATACAAGTGTTCAGAATATTTTATTAAATATTGAGATATTGGAAGACAAATGGGTTTTACAAGAAATACCGTTTGATCACACCTACGGAAGAGTTCCAGGAGAAACTGAAATTCGGTTTTGGTCGATACCAAGGAATACAGGACAGTTTTTACACTCACTTGTTAGTCTTCAAAAACCAAATACTATATTAGAAATAGGTTCGTCTGTTGGATACTCGTCTATTTGGTTAGCTTCTGCGGCTAAGAAATATGGAGGACAAATTTATACTTGCGAAATACTCCCAGAAAAAATCAAACTCTTAAGGGAAAATATAAATAGTTCAAAACTTTCTAATGTTCATATAATTGAAGGTGACGCAAGGAACCAACTAAAAAAATTCTCAAAAGAAATAAATTTTATTTTCCTTGATGCAGACAAAGAAAATTATGTTGAGTATTGGAAACTTTTACAACCTTTGGTAAAACCAGGAGCTATTTTAATAGCGGATAATGCTGTAGACTATGCTTGGTTAGTAAAAGATTTCTTAAATGTAGTAAAGAATGATTCAACTTGGGAAAGCTTAATACTTCCTTTTGATAATGGATTGCTAATCGCAGTGAAATTATGAGTAAACTTGAAAATAATCCAATGATTTTTCCTCGTTACAAAGAGTCCCCCGAAATAATGAAAATTCGGGTGGAGACACCAGCATTAATATTTGGCTGTGGAGCAATGGTCCACGAAAAATTGTTTTTAGATTTTGATGATCCAAAAAATATTTATCTATATGATCCTGATCCTATTCAATTATTAGACAAAACTATTATTGTACAAAAAGTGCGTCGAAAAATTATTAAAAAATGGCAAAGTATTCCTCGTGATATACATTATAAGTCTATTATATGTTTTTTTAGTTTGCACTTTGTGCCGAACTGGCTTGATAAGGTTTGGGAACTTCATGATTTACTTGAAGAAAATGGGAAACTCTTTTTTGCCGAAGATAAAGGATTTCGTGCCTTATTAGATTTTAATTATAACTTGATAGATAAACGGATTGATCAAGCAATAATTTCTGAAGTATGGAAGAAATTTACGAAGCGGATAGAAGAAGGATTTCCATGGTATCCTGATATTTCTGCAGGAAATATGTCACAACTTAGAGAGATTTTATCACCATTCTATCAGTACGATATTCATGCTGGCAAAAAAGAATTCGTTCTGGAGAGGGAATATATAAAGGATGAGATACCGTGCTATTTACCTTGGGATGAAACTCGCTGGAAATTTAACAAAGAACATTATCCTGTTTTGAGTTCTCTAAAAACTGCCAAAGAAATAATTATTATTTATGAATTGAAAAAAATAACCGAAAAGCTTCCACCGCTTTGGGATTTATATAATAATGAATTTATAAATAATATATGGTCTCTTAAAATGTTGCATTGTCATCACGCATTGATTAGAAATTCACCCATATTTGAAGATGAAAATGATTCGGTACTTAGCATAGAGCAACAAAAAGAGTCTGTTCGAAAATTTATTAATTCTTACACAATGATTCTATACCAACATTTGTTACGGCATTTGCCAGGCGGTTTAGCAGAATTTGTTTCTCTTTCACCCGAAAGATTTTATGAATTTACGACTCCACAAAAAAAATACTTTGACAACTTACCAGTTCTGCCATGGGAACCCGAAAAATTATCCTTGTCAGCAATTCCGCCTTGGTATAAAGATTACTTAAAACAACTTGAAGACACTTACGGTGGATTAACATGGGCAGGTGAGGATTTCCTCGTAAAGAATACTGGTGCATTAAATTATCTTCTAAAGATACCTTTCGACGTAGCACAGAATTTTGATCGTTATTATAGCTCACATTTCTACAGTCAAGATTATTGTAACTCATATGGTTTTGTGTCTAAGGTTCCTGAAAATTGGGAAAAGAGAGAAATAAATCCATGCATTTATATGACAGTTCAAGCATCAAAAGGAATAAACGAGGATATAAAAACTGATAATAATATTGCAATGCACGCCCCTTATATAAAACAACGTAATTTAAAATATGTTGGCTTTGTTTTGTATTTTCCCAATAAAGAAGTAACTGTTGAAGTGAATAAATATATTTTAATTGGGGGTATAATATCGCATCTTCTTGCATATGTGCAATCACAAGTTACTTCATTTTTAGCGGTAAAAGCATTAGAAGTTTCGCTACCAATATTAGTTCGTAATATTTACAAAAGTCTGGATATAAAACAGCTAGAAACAATTTATAACAAAATATTTCCAGCCAGTAGCATTGATCGTGAGTTAAAGGTTCAGCACCAGATGGAAGATATTACTTCTAGTAATACAAAGCATAATATTAGCAAATTGGATACTAGTAGCCAAAAGATGTTGAACAACTATTTTAATAATTTACAACATTTTGAGTTAGATTCTTTGCTTAAAAGTAATTATAAATGTAAATGGTTAAAAGCAATAATAGGTCGAAATAAAGAGACGTGTTATCTATTGGATATTTACCTTGATATTTATAAAACTCATAAAAGTAATGAATTTAATAGTAAGTTAAAAGAAATAGAAAAATTATTAAAAAACAAAGAAGGCAAAACTGAATTTAAATTCAAACCTGGTTATGCATTTTGGTATATAAAAGAAATAATAGATATGTTACTGTCCTTGAAGCAAACCGATAGTATAGGCTTAAATAAAGTATTTTTAGGACATAATTTTCTGTTAATTCTAACTACAGGTGAAAAGTTTCCAGAAATATTTTATCATAAAGAAGATGCATCTTCTGGAAGCTTTCGCAGCTATGTAAAAACCCTTATAAATTACCATTTCAAGCTATTAGAATGTGAACATACATTTTTAAATTTAAAATTTGATTGCTCATTAAAGGATTTTATAGATGAAAATGTTTCTATATCAGAGTATTTAAATCAAGTACCACCTCCACATAAGTGGGATTTTAAATCATCGTATATACAATTGTCACATCTATATTTGTTTTTTAACAATACGGGTCGCAACGCTCTTTTATTACGAAAATATTCGGACGCTGACGCATCCGCTAATGGAGACTGATTTGAAAGTACTTGTTTTCGACGATAAAAATGATCAGTTAACAATAAGAGTTAAAGAGTACAAAAAATTCTATGGCAACAACGTAGAAGTAGAGGCTGTATTAATCAATGATAAATGGGAAAAAATAAAAACGAGAATTGCAAATATTAAACAATATAAATATGTATTTTCAGACGTACACATGCCTAACCCGGTGAAAACTCTTGAACTGTTTTATGATATGAGGGCGGATAGTGTTTTTCTCCCAATAATTCTAATTTCAACAGATTATTATACTAGGGATATTCCTACTAAAATTCTTGGACTAAATGCTAAGAAATATGAATACATTATTAGGCGAGACGTAGCTCCAACTTTGAAAGAGCTAGAAGTATTGAGTCCGTTTATCTCACTAGAGCAAATACCTAAAAGAACAACCCGTAAATCCAACCTCGATGCCGGTCATTTTTGGTTTGAATTCTTTAAAAATTTAGGAATTGATTATGCAGGAAGTAACACGATTTCTCTTGTAAAACAATTAAAGGCAAGCAAAAAAACAAAATTGTGGTCCATTAATTTGTTTAAGCTCCTCCAGAAGGAGTATAAAGGCAACACTAATGAAGTCGTTAAAATTATTGATGAATTTAACAAGCTTAATCATAGTCACAATCATGAACAAACACATGAAAAAGTTAAAAATAACGAGAGACTCAAAACTTACTTGACTTCATTAAAGGACTCTATTTTGTGGAAATTTAATGCAAAGGAAAGTTTTCGCGTACTGATTATAGATGATTTGCTGTATAAATTGAAAAATGATAAAGATTCTTCAAGCCAGAAAGAGGATGAAAAAAAGACCGAAGTAAAAACAATAAAAAGGGATGTCTTAAAACTTCTTAGGTTTTGTAGTAGTTTATCCATAGAGTGTTATATTGTGAACTATACGGATGAAGGTGATTTTAATAAATTCAATGAAGTGGTTAATGCCCTTATAGAAAGAAAAGATGTAAGCAAGCACATTAAAAAAATTAAACTTAAAAATAAAACTATTTATATTACTATGCAAAAAGAGATAGTATTCAATGGATTTATGGATTTCGATTATCTTCTTGTTGATATTTGGTTTTCTGATCAAAATGCCATGAATGGCCTCGATGTAATTGCAAGGCTTCATCATAAAAATGAAAAAAACGTAAGAGAAAAGATTTTAACATTTAAAAAAGAGGATGAGAAAGAAAATCACATCAAAGAGAATACAAGTGTAATTCCTGAAATCTTAGCATATACAATTTTAGAAGACTCAGAAACAATACAGATGGTACGGCGAATGGGAGCCTCTGGATATGTAAATAAGAATTTTCCCGAAGGGCTTGCCCTGGCAATTGTACGTGCAGGCGCCCCGCTTGAACTCAAAGATGCAACACGATTCGATTTTCTTAGCACAAATAACTTTCCTTGCATAGCCTCAATCCCCCATCAAATCGCGAAGCATTTATTTCATTCAGAAATCTCTTTTCCCAATGAGGACGGACGGGTTGAAGAAACCGATGATCTGAAGTGGATAAGAAGCATTCCCAAAGCCGATAACCACGTCCATTTCGGCACTGCCATACCTCCAGAATGGTGTTACATACTGTCTCTCATTTCCCTCTATCACTGGAATCATTATTGGGAAAAACAGGGGAAAGAGAAGTATAAGAAGTACGAGGATAAAATCACAGAAATAACTGGAAGAATAGAGATAATAATAAAGAATACTTTGAATACTTCAGAATCTCCGGAAATTCCTTTAAATCCGGCTGACTTTAGACGGAGATTTTTGCACTTTTTTTCTAAGGAATATCAATGCGCTGAAGTTGTATTTCTCAAAGATGTTGTTAATTATCTGGTTTCAATTAGTGATAAGATGCTCAATGATAAGCAAATCGCGTGCTTGGTCAATGTTTTGATTGGTAGTATTAAATACAATGAAGAAGGATGGCAGCAATTATATAAAGAAGCATGCAAGAGAATCGAACGTCTGAAGGACGAAGCAAGAAGCGATAGCACGGAAATACATAATATAAAATTATTTAGAGACTGTAGCCATTTTATAAATAATATTTCTCTGCCGGAAGTTGATGAGTTAAAAATACCCGCTGTATTTACAGCTATTAATAAACATGCTAAGAATTTTAAAATAGATTTTGACCCGCTCAGTGAGATGTTATCAACCGGTACAGCAGGCTATCCGTACGGTCTGGAACGTTATCTGGCTTCCACAGTTCTCGTAGGCAGCAGTCTGTTACAATTTGCCGATACCGTGCTGCTCGCATCCATGAGTATTCCCGAATGGGCCGCTGGCCAAAAGCGTAATGAAAATGATAATAAGAAAGGGGTTCAAAAAGAAAAAGAGGTTTCGGACAATGTAATCCATCTTGAATTGCGGACGACGCCCCAGGGGTTTTTAAATCCATATGCATCGGAGAAATCCAACGGCGCACTGGCTGGCAAGCTGATTTGTGTTGGACTGGAGTATAGCATTAAGAATTTGTGCAAGTCCCCGAATGTCGTTACTGCAAACCTGCTCATTTCAATCAAACGGGACCGCGACCGTAAAGAAATTGTTCCCTGTATAAACACCGCGGTGGATATGAGGGATGAATACCTTGCCTATATAAAACACATCGGGATATCTGAATCAGAGGGTTTTATGATACCCCATGTATCCGGCTTGGACGTTGCGGGCATTGAAAGAAATAACCTGCCTGCGGAACTTCATCCTTTTTACAAAGAGGCGTTTGAGAGATGTCTGCTTTCCACGATTCACGCAGGCGAGACGGAGCGCGCACAGAGTGTGAAGGATGCAATCTTTATGCTCAATGCATCACGAGTCGGCCACGGACTTTCTATAAAACACGATGAAGAACTGAAACGATTGATTGCGGAAAGAAGAATCTGTGTGGAGCTCTGCCCTAAGAGCAACCAGTTTACCAATGGTTTTAAAGTATTTCGCGCAGAAAAGAAAGTTACTGAGGATGAAAGTAAAAATATTACAAAAAATCAGGAGGAATATGTCTACAATGACAATGATTTTCGCGGCAAATTGCTTTTAACCATTAACACGGATAACCCCACCATATCACATAAGGCATCGAGTTATAATTCATTTGCCTATCCCTTGTCAGAAGAATTTATCTGGCTTTCAGGGATGATTAAAGATAAGGAACGAATCCCTTTAAGCCGGTTAGAGGTATTATCCCTCATCTACAACGGATTCCTCTCCATGTTCGCCCCCGAACAGGCCAAGAAATCCATCATAA
>CAYJME010000009.1:0-33021 GCA_964370795.1 uncultured candidatus Brocadiaceae bacterium | reverse complement strand
GATGCATTAATGCATCTACAAATTAATAATAAATGGTCTTGACAAACCAGTCCACCTTAGTTGCTTTTATCTCTGACGAGATTGATGAAAGAATGAAAAGAACAAGAGTTAAAGCAAATGATGTTTTATTAAATATAACAGGTGCTTCAATCGGAAGATGTGCTTATGTTCCTGAAAATTTTCCAAGAGGTAATGTCAATCAGCATGTTTGTATTTTGAGAACTTCGCAAGAGAAATTATTTTCAAAATTCTTATCAAGCTATTTGAATTCCCCAAATGCGCAACAAGAAATAATGAATACTCAAGGCGGTGCAACAAGACAAGGATTGAATTTTCAGCAAATAAGAAATCTTGCATGCATTCTTCCGCCGCTTCCAGAACAAAAACAAATCGTTTCAGAAATCGAAACACGCCTCTCGGTATGCGATAAGTTAGAAGAAACCATAACAATCGCCTTGCGGCAAAGCGAGGCCCTGCGGCAAAGCATTTTGAAAAAGGCATTTGAAGGAAAGCTGGTTGAGCAAGACCCCAAAGACGAACCGGCATCAAAACTCCTGGAGAGGTTAAAGGTGGAGATGAAGAGGGTTGTAAGGAAAAACGCGACGCGGCAGAACAAAAATCCCGAAGGGATGGCATGATTATAGGAAAAAGCCATAAAATGATCTCCAACCCCGAAGGGGTGAAATACAATGGCAATAACGGACGTATATCACCCCTTCGGGGTTAAAAAACAATCGCATGCCAATGTGCTATAATAATAGCATCCCTTCGGGATTAAAACCATTGGCTGAACAATAAAATCCCGAAGGGGTGATATGATTATAGGGGGAATTCTATGGCAGGTACATTTTCACAAGTTTACATTCAGGTTGTCTTCACAGTAAAAGGATGGGAAAATCTCATTCGTAAAGAATGGAAAGATGAATTGCATAAATACATTGCCGGCATCATAAAAGGCAAAGAACAAAAGCCAATCATTGTCAATGGAATACCTGACCATATCCATGCCTTTGTTGGGTTGCTGCCGTCTATGCCTATTTCCGATTTGGTTCGTGATATCAAAAACAACTCGTCAAATTTTATCAATGAGAAAAAATTGATGAAAGGAAAATTTTCCTGGCAGGAAGGATATGGCGCATTTTCGTATTCTCATTCACACATTCAAAATGTTTACGATTACATATTGAATCAGGAGGAACATCACCGCCAAAAAACCTTCAGGGAGGAATATATCGACTTTTTGAAGAAATTTGAAATTGAATACAATGAAAAATATTTGTTTGAATGGATGGAGTGATATTTTCCCCCCTGCATGAATCCCGAAGGGATGATATGATTATAGAAAAAAGCCATAATAAATAATTCAACCCCGAAGGGGTGAAATACAAAGGCAATACCGGGAATATATCACCCCTTCAGGGTTAAAAATAATTGCGTAACGATTGCTATAATAATGACATCCCTTCGGGATTAAGAAGGTGAATTACATGTCTATAAATATCCCGTACCACCAAAGTTGACGTGTATAAATGATAACAATATGGCATCATGGCATCGGAATGTTTATAAAATGGGGAAAAATACTATGCAACAATATTTTCAAAATGTAAACCGAACCGCCTTGGTTTTAAAACCGAAGCAGCCATTTCATGACTGGCTGTTAAGCGTTGAACCGGGAGAAGATTTTCGAGACGGGTTGAAAGAAGGCGATGTTTACCTCTTACCCGACTATGAAGAAATCCGTCAGATACAAAATTGGTTGAAGAGAAATTATGACTCTATTTTTACCGATCAGTTGAACAACTGGTATACAGACGAGGCCCTGTGGCCGCAAAACAGAACTATGAAGATGTTTACGGAATGGTTCGAATACTCTTTGTTTACTACGATATTAGACACTCAGAAGGGCAAAATTGAAAAAACATGAGCGATAACACTTCATCAATAATCAGCAAAATATGGAGCTTTTGCCACACCTTACGTGATGATGGCGTAGGTTATGGCGATTACCTGGAGCAACTTACGTATATGCTATTCCTGAAGATGGCAGATGAGTTTTCCAAGCCACCGTACAACCGCAGGCTTTCTATCCCCAAGGAATTTAATTGGGAAAGCCTGACAGAAAAAAAGGGCGCAGCGCTGGAAACGCATTACACCACGTTGCTTCGTGAGCTTTCACAACAAAAAGGAATCCTTGGGCAGATTTTTACCAAGAGCCAAAACAAGATTCAAGACCCTGCAAAACTCTACAAACTCATTGACATGATTGACAAGGAACAGTGGAGCACCATGGGTACCGATGTGAAAGGGCAGATTTATGAAGGGCTGTTAGAGAAAAATGCAGAGGACACCAAAAGCGGCGCCGGGCAATATTTTACGCCACGGGCGCTGATTAAGGCAATGGTGGCATGTATTAAGCCCGAACCCAACAAAACCATTGCAGACCCCGCTTGCGGTACGGGCGGCTTCTTTTTGGCTGCTTACGATTTTATTGCCGATAATCCTTCGCTGGACAAAGAGCAAAAGCAGTTTCTTAAATACAAGACATTTTTTGGTAATGAGATTGTTGCCAGTACCCGCAGGTTGTGCCTGATGAACTTGTTCCTCCACAACATCGGCGATATTGACAGCGAAAATGTGATTTCTTCCACCGATGCCCTGGTTGCTGATGATGGCAGGCGATATGATTATGTCCTCACCAATCCGCCTTTCGGAAAGAAGAGCAGTATGACGTTCACCAATGAAGAAGGCGAACAGGAAAAGGAAGACCTTACCTACAACTGGCAGGATTTTTGGGCAACCACGAGCAACAAACAGCTCAATTTTGTCCAGCACATTCATACCATGTTAAAAACAACAGGACAGGCAGCCGTTGTAGTACCAGATAACGTATTGTTTGAAGGCGGGGCGGGAGAAACGGTGCGTAAGAAACTTTTAGAAACCACCGACCTGCATACCATTCTTCGTTTGCCGACGGGGATTTTCTATGCTCAGGGCGTAAAGGCGAATGTGATTTTCTTTGATGCAAAACCCGCCGGGAAAAAAGCATGGACAAAGGAAATCTGGTTTTACGATTACCGCACCAACATTCATCACACGCTGAAAAAAAATCCTCTAAGGTTGGACGACCTGAAAGATTTCATTACCTGCTACAATCCAACCAACCGCTACAAACGAAAGGAAACATATAATGCAGACACCAATCCAGATGGCAGGTGGAGAAAATTCAACTATGATGAGGTCATCAGCCGTGACAAGACTTCGCTTGACATCACGTGGATTAAAGATAAGTCATTGGCCGACCTTGATAATTTACCCGATCCAGATGAACTGGCAGGGGATATTATTGAAAATTTGGAATCTGGTCTGGAAAGTTTCAGGGAGATCATGCAATCCATTAACGGCAGGAAATAACCAATACCACGCCTTAACGTACTGCCCTTAATTTAACTTTCAAAGGTTACTCATAGAGGATGTCGTTTTAATTACATTTAAAATGTAAACACAATTGCTATACAAGCTGCATAGCATTAAACAAATGACCGTTTTTATTAATAAAACTATTATGCCTGTTTTAATAAACCCTCAGGAGATTTGTGGAGCCAGGTTTCCAGACAGGTACGCCGCCGGTTATGACTATTGTTTCCCCTTCCGTGATATAGCCGGCCTGCTTAGCAGCTTCGATGCTTTTTTTCATCATGTCATCGGTATCTTGAATGGGCTCTGTAAGCATAGGGGTAACTCCCCATACCAGGGCAAGTCTTCTATACGTATTGAATGACGTGGTAACCGCAAGGATATGCTGTCTGGGTCGGTATTTGGAAATAAAACGCGCGGTGCTCCCTGTTTGAGTACAGGTAATAATGGCCTTCGTATTAAGGTCATGAGCAACCTGACAGGTCGCCATGCTTATAGCATCGGGAATGGTAATAATGTCATCCTGATTGTGCAATGTTTCAAAATTATCTTTTCTTACGAAACCGGGTTCTGTTTCTCTGGCGATTTTGGATAACATGCGTACAGACTCAACAGGATAGCGGCCTTTCGCTGTTTCCTCTGAGAGCATGACTGCATCACTGCCATCCAGAATGGCGTTAGCCACGTCGGTAACTTCTGCGCGGGTAGGCCTGTAATTATGAACCATGGATTCTAACATCTGTGTGGCCGTAATGACCGATTTGCCATATCTGTTGGCAATATGAATAATTTTCTTTTGAATAAGCGGTATTTTTTCTAAAGGCATTTCCACGCCCAGATCCCCTCTCGCCACCATGATAGCATCTGCGGCTTTTATAATATCCTCAAGGTGTTCCAATGCCTCGTGTTTTTCAATCTTGGCGATTACGGGCGTATCTTTATTTTTTTGCCGTATGATTTCTTTTAATTGCAGAATATCATCTTCACTTCTTACAAAAGACAGCGCCACATAATCTACGTCATGTTCAATTCCAAAGGCAAGGTCACGTTTATCTTTTTCTGTAAGAGAAGGGATGGGCAGGCTTTTTGAGGGCAAGTTTATTCCCTTGCTGGCATTTAATTCTCCACCAACAATAACCCTGCAGAGAATATCCGTGCTATCCTTACGAATGACCTTTAATTCAATCTCTCCATCGCACAGTAAAATAGTGTCACCGGGAGAAACATGATCGGGTAAAAGTGTATACGTAACCGATGCAACCTTTTCATTTCCTTCGGTAACTTTATTCGTCAGGGTAAACAGGTCGTTGGCTTTTAAAGTAATAGTTTCTTTATAAAGAGATCCTATTCTAATCTTCGGCCCCGACAAGTCCTGGATAATTGCAACAGGTTTCTTTAGACGCTCTGAAATCAGGCGAATATTTTTAATGTTTTCTTCGTGACTGGACAGGGTGCCATGAGAAAAGTTTAACCTGGCAACATTCATTCCTGCGTTTATCAATTCCTCAATAATAGAGGGGGAATTGCAGGCCGGCCCTATGGTGCATACGATCCTGGTTTTAGAAAGATAATTCATTTAATTTTTGCTTTCATGAAGTTATTTATTTGCATTTTTTTTATTATACTTTTTAAATAAGACATTTGGCAACTTTATATTTACGATCACCGAGCGCTGCATATCCGCAACCAATTCTCCTTTATGAAAGTGGGGAGATTGCTTCGGAAAAGACCCTCGCAATGACACGGACTATGCCGCTTTGATGGCACACTGCACGTTGTCATGGTGCAATGCGCTTTGTCATTGCAAAGAGTAACCGGCCATTGCGCCTTTATTCTGTCATTGCAAAGGTTTTGTCCGAAGTAATCTCCCATAGAAAATATTGCTTCGTTCCATGCGCAATGACAGGGGGGACAAACTTTTGTTGTTTCAGTATAAGAATGCACTCATGCCGGTGTTTTCGAATGCTTCGCCCCTGCAATGCGTTGAATTTCCTGAACATAAATCAAGGTTTGTCAGACGATTAAGAATGAGAAAACCCTTGATAACCATTCGGTAAATTGATAACATTACTCACATTAATATTCGGAATTCCCGATACCGCAGAACTATATTTCCAGTCAAGAAGGAGCTTCAGGTGAAACCAGTTATTCTATCTACCACAATCTTAGCCGTTCGAAAGGATGGACGTGTTGCTATCGGCGGCGACGGCCAGGTGACCATGAATGCCGCCGTAGTAAAGCAAGACGCCAAAAAGATTCGAAGACTCTATCACGACAAGGTTCTTGTAGGATTTGCCGGTTCTTCTGCGGATGCCTTCGCATTGATGGAAAGGTTCGATGCCAAACTTGAACAATACCAGGGAAACGTCCTGCGCAGCGCCCATGAACTGGCCAAGGAATGGCGTACCGATAAGGTACTGAGACGACTGGAATCCCTGCTCATTGTTGTTGATAAGCACCATTCCTTTCTGATTTCCGGAGGGGGCGATGTCATAGAACCGGACGACGGCATCATTGGCATCGGTTCCGGCGGTTCATACGCTATTGCGGCTGCCAGGGCACTGATAAAACATACCCCGTTGAATGCAAAAGAAATCGTGGAAGAAGCGCTGAATATTGCCGCAGATATTTGCGTGTATACCAATAAACACATCAAGGTAGAGGAGATCTAAGAGTGAATGAACTAACGCCTCGTAAGATCGTAGAAGAGCTTGATAAATATATCATCGGCCAGAGAAACGCCAAGCGCGCCGTGGCAATTGCCATCCGCAACCGGTGGAGGAGACAACAACTTGCCGATGAACTGAAAGAGGAAGTACTGCCGAAAAACATCATCATGATTGGTCCAACCGGCGTTGGAAAGACGGAGATTGCGCGGCGTATGGCTGCGCTCGTCAAGGCGCCGTTCCTCAAGGTGGAGGCCTCAAAATATACCGAAGTCGGTTATCACGGCCGCGATGTGGAGTCCATGATACGCGATATTACAGAAATTGGCGTAAATATGGTGAAGGGTGAAATGATCCAGGACGTCCAGGAGAAAGCGGAAAGGATGGCAGAGGAGCGCCTGCTTGATTTGCTCCTTCCACCAGTGCCAAAAAGTACGGAAGCATCCAATGTCGAGGTCGAAGAGCAACGTGTAACTACCCGGGAAAAATTTCGTAAAAAACTGCACGATGGAGAACTCTCAAACCGTACGGTAGAACTCACCACCCATGAAAAACCTTATGTACTCCAGGGCTTTGTAGCCGGGGTTGAAGAAATCGGCATGGATTTCCAGAATGTACTGGAAAAAATGATTCCGCCCCGAACACAAACGAGAAAGGTTTCTGTAGCCGAGGCGCGACGTATTTTGGCGCAGGAAGAGGCAGAAAAACTAATAGACAAAGAAAAGGTGCTCCAGGAGGCAATCCGAAGGACGGAATTATTTGGCATTATCTTCATTGATGAGATTGACAAGATTGCCGGACGCGAGAGTACTCACGGCCCCGACGTCTCACGGGAAGGCGTACAGAGAGACCTGTTGCCTATTGTGGATGGCACGACGGTAAACACCCGTTACGGGATGGTTAGAACCGATCGTATTCTTTTTATCGCTGCGGGCGCATTTCATGTATCAAAGCCGTCAGACCTGATTCCTGAGCTCCAGGGAAGATTTCCCATCCGCGTGGAACTGGACGACCTCGGCAAGGAAGAGTTTTTACGTATCCTCACCGAGCCAAAAAATGCATTAATAAAACAATACAAGGCGCTTTTGGAAACGGAAGGGATAAAAGTGCGGTTTGAACCGGATGCCGTTGAGGCGATTGCGGATATTGCTGTGCAGGTAAACAAACGAACCCAGAATATCGGCGCACGAAGACTGCATACGGTTATGGAAAAACTCGTGGAAGACGCATCCTTTGACGCACCCGATATGAACGGCGCAGAAATTATTATTGATGCAAAATACGTGCAGGATAAGTTGCAGGCGATCGCAAAGGATGAGGATTTGAGCCGATATATTCTCTAAAAATACTGAAGCCACAGATTGCATAGATGAGTAAAAAAAAGGGGGGGAATTCAAGCTAGTAGAAATTGGTAGGTCAACCGTCTCGGTTGACCAAATCAAAAGCAACAAACGGATACAGGACAAGCGAGACGCTTGTCCTGCCAACACCCTCTCAAAACCCGCTTAAACAAAATAAAAATTCCTATGCGATCGAGTTGTCCTTGTGTAACTTAAGGCTTTAGAGCTTGCGCAAAAAGCCAACTATCGTGTCATTGCGAGGGTTGTTTTCCGAAGCAATCTCCTGGAATTATTATAGGGAAAGATTGCTTCGCTTCGCTCGCAATGCACCTAAAACTTGACTTTTTATTGTAGCGCAGATATCTCTTGTGGTTGGCAATAAACTTTTTAAACCGTTTAATCTGCTTAAACCGTTTAAACCGTTTGATCTGTGCAAACGGTTATAAGGATACCCATGTTATTCACATCAAAAATATTCCGCCGGTTCCTGGTTTTCCTGAAGTATGCAATAGCAGAAGTAAACAAGCAGTCCTTTGTAAGCATTGGCCTTAGTATGTATCCATTGAATGCGGACGACCCCGACTCCCTCATCAAACAGGCCGATATTGCCATGTACGTATCCAAGGAAAAGGGGAGAAATACCTATCATTTCTATAAACCAGAAATGGATACCCTTTTGTTTTGGTATATTTCAAATTTCCCTGTAAACATTTCGCTGATTCAATCTGCAAGATTGAAACGGCCCGGAAATCTGTTTAATTAGTGGTTATAAGACATACTTATGAAACCTATCATCGGTATCAACTGCGATTACGAGGGGGAAGGTAAGCGACCTTACTCTTTTACCTATCG
This sequence comes from uncultured candidatus Brocadiaceae bacterium, assembly GCA_964370795.1. Lineage (GTDB taxonomy): Bacteria > Planctomycetota > Brocadiia > Brocadiales > Brocadiaceae > JAHFOW01. Next base: position 24,746 of record CAYJME010000009.1, on the reverse strand, counting down.
CGATTACAGCGAGGCGATTATCAAGGCGGGTGGCATCCCCCTTTTATTGCCTCTTGTAAAAGACGAAGATAATATAGAATTCCTTGTGGATAAAATAGACGGCCTGCTTTTTACCGGTGGCAATGATATCCATCCTCATCGTTACGGAGAGAAAATGCACAAAAAGACCGTTTGTGTCCACCCGGACAAAGATATCTGTGATTTCGTCCTGTTGCATGCCGGTTTGCAAAAGAAAAAACCGATGCTGGCTATCTGCTATGGCGCACAGCTTGTCAATGTGGCCCTCGGCGGCGCCCTCATCCAGGATATTCCATCAGAATACAGCACCGCCATTATTCACAAAGATTCAAAAAATAATAACTACACCCATTCTGTAAAGATAAAAAAGGACTCCTGCCTGTATAACATCATGGGGAGAGATTATATTGAAACAAACAGCGCCCATCACCAGGCCATAAAAACATTGGGAAAGGGACTTCGCGATGTCGCACATACAGAGGATGGTATTATCGAGGCCATAGAGCGGAAGGATTATCCATTTTTACTCGGCGTCCAGTGGCATCCCGAACGCTTGATAGACAATCCCTGTCATGCATCATTATTCAATGCGCTTATTTGCGCATCAAAATAGTCGTTGTAAGTTTGTAGCGATGACTTCAATCGTTGAGAATCGTTCGTCGTAAAGACGCAGTTTGTAGTGTGAATTTTCACAAATTACCGCCTTCAGCAACTTTTTTTCGCCACGAAGGCATCAAGCCACAAAGAAAAACCTCGTGATTTTGTGGCTACTTTGAAATTCCTATGCAAACATGTAGTTAGAACGTATTATTCAGCACCTTTTTTAAAAATTTCCCCGTGTATGACCCTTTTGTTTCTGCCACCTGTTCTGGTGTGCCGGTTGCCACAATCTCGCCACCGTCATTACCGCCTTCGGGACCCAGATCAATGATGTAGTCGGCTGTTTTGACAACGTCCAGGTTATGTTCTATGACCAGTACCGTATTCCCCCTATCAACCAATCTATGTAATATCTTCAGGAGGTGTTTTGTGTCTGCGAAATGTAAGCCTGTGGTGGGTTCGTCCAGGATATACAGTGTTTTTCCCGTGGACTGTTTGGAAAGTTCCGCGGCGAGTTTTATCCTTTGCGCCTCTCCGCCCGACAAGGAAGTGCTTGCCTGCCCCAATTTCATATATCCCAGCCCAACGTCCATAAGCGTCCTGAGAATCCGTTCGACATGCGGGATGTTTCTGAAGAACTGGTGGACGTCCTCAATGCTCATATCGAGTATGTCAGAGATGCTTTTTTCCTTATACGTGATTTCTAAAGTTGATTTATCGTACCGTTTCCCCTTGCATTCATCACAGATGATATACATGTCGGGCAGGAAATGCATTTCAATTTTTTTTGTCCCCTGTCCCTTGCACGCCTCACACCGTCCGCCGCTGATATTAAAACTGTACCGCCCCGATGAATAACCACGGATCTTTGATTCAGCGGTCTGCGCAAAGACAGAACGTATTAAATCAAATACCTTTGTATACGTAGCAGGATTTGAACGGGGGGTGCGGCCAATGGGTGATTGGTCGATCTCTATAACCTTGTCAATGCGTTCTATACCCAGAATCTTATCGTGTTCTCCCGGTGTCTTGTGACTACCGTAAAGATGTTTGACAAGGGAGCAGTGGAGGATGTCGTTAACCAGGGTACTCTTTCCAGAACCTGACACACCCGTTACACAGCAAAAGGCGTTTAATGGGATTTTCACGTTAATGGATTTCAGGTTGTTCGCACGCGCCCCCTTTATTTCTATGACATTTTTTAAAGATACAGTTCTCCTCTTTTCGGGTAGTTCAATTTGAAGGGTTTGATTCAGAAATTGGCCGGTGAGCGACCGTGGGTTGTCCATAATTTCCTTCAGTGTGCCCTCTGCAACGACCATGCCTCCCCGTTCCCCGGCGCCGGGTCCGAGGTCTATGATATAGTCTGCATTCCGAATGGCGGATTCATCATGTTCCACAAGGATAACGGTGTTTCCGTTATTGCGTAATGTGTGTAAGGTCTGGAAAAGACGTTCATCGTCCCGCGGGTGGAGACCTATAGTTGGTTCATCGAGTATGTAGCAGACACCAACAAGACCGGAGCCAACCTGTCTGGCAAGCTGTGTTCTCTGTGCTTCACCGCCGGAAAGGGTATCGCTGCTCCGCCCAAGCGTTACATAGTGTAATCCAACATCCATCATAAAACCCAGTCTGCTTTGTATCTCTTTGAGGATTTGCCGGGAAATCCTCAATTGCTTCGTATCCAGTTTCAGTATCTTAAAGAAATCACGTGCAGCTTCTACGGTCATGTCCATAACGTCATGAATAGATTTGTCGCCTATTTTTACCGAAAGGGATTCGGGTCGTAATCGGGCGCCTTTACATACAGAGCAGGTCTTGTAACTCATATAACCGGAAAGGCGGTTGATGATGCGTTCACTATCGGTTTTTTCATAGATACGTCTGAGATTGGGAATTACCCCCTCAAAGTCATCCTTACCATGCATGAGGATATTGAGCGTCTCTTTTGACAGTTTGGAATATGGCGTACTCAATGAAACTGAAAAGGTTTTTGAAAACAGCTTGAATTGCTCATCATAATGGGTTTGTGTTAACGATCCCCACTTTTGCCAGGCATCGACAGCGCCATCTTTTATACTCAGGTTTTTATCCGGGACAATGAGTTCCGGATCAAAATCAAGGGTATTTCCCAGCCCATCGCAGTTGGGACAGGCGCCATACGGGCTGTTAAATGAAAACATGCGGGGCGATAACTCTTCATAGCTGTTCCCGCATTGCGGACAGGCAAACCGTTCACTCAAAATATGGTCTTCCCAGGACTTTTCATGTTCCTGGCTTACCAGCATAACCCCTTCCCCCAGTTCAAGGCTGGTCTTTATGGAGTCGTACAAACGCGCCTGAATACCTTCTTTTATAATGAGACGGTCTACAATCACGTCAATTTCATGGGTTTTGTAACGAGCCAGTTTGGGAATTGTTTTGAGGTCAATAATTTTATTGTCAACGCGGGCGCGGACAAAGCCCTTTTGTATAACTGATTCAAATACCTCGCGATGTTCACCCTTTCTCCCCTTAACCATCGGCGCAAGGAGCGTGATCTTTGTCTTTTGAGGAATTTCCATGATGCGTTGAACCATCTGGTCTATCGTCTGGCGGGAGATAACACCATTACACTGAAAACAATACGGAGTCCCAATCCTTGCATATAAAAGGCGCACATAGTCATAGATTTCCGTGATAGTGGCCACCGTTGAACGCGGACTCGGCGGACAGGTGCGTTGTTCAATGGCAATCGTGGGGGGAAGTCCCTCGATAAATTCCACGTTGGGCTTCTGGAGCTGGTCGAGAAATTGCCGCGCATACGAAGAGAGGCTTTCAATATAACGGCGCTGCCCTTCTGCATAGATCGTATCAAAAGCGAGGGACGATTTACCAGAACCACTGACGCCGGTAATCACCGTGATTTGATCGCGGGGGATATTGGTATTGATCCCCTTGAGGTTATGTTCCCGGGCGCCGCGAATGGCAATGACATTATTATTTTCTAGAACCATGCAAAGGGAAACAACCCCCCTTTTCGTTCGACTGAGCGCTCACGACGAAGTCTAAGGGGGATTGTAGAGTGTCCCCCTTAATAAAGGGGGTTGTAAAAAACTTACCAAAAAATTTTTTTATATAGTAATACTATACGATTAGCCTGCGGGAAACCGCGTCCAATCTCTGATTAACTGTATCAGGAGGCGAACCCCGATACCTGTGGCGCCTTTCTGGATATAGGCGTTATTTTTCTCGCTGTATGCCGTTCCCGCGATATCAAGGTGTACCCAGGGGTATTTCTCGGTAAACTTACTCAAAAAACAGGCGGCAGTTATTGCCCCTGCGTATTGACCGCCGATATTTTTAATATCTGCAACGTCGCTTTTGATTTGTTCCTGGTATTCTTCCCAGAGCGGAAGCTCCCAGACTCTTTCCCACGATTTTTCGCCGGCGAGTTTGACCCGTTTTTTCAACTCTTCGTTGTTGCCCAGCATACCCGTAACAACAGTACCGAGGGCAACCACGCAAGAACCAGTAAGGGTCGCCAAATCAACGACGACAGTAGGTTTGTATTTCTCTGCATATCCCAGCGCATCTGCAAGGATAAGACGGCCTTCTGCATCGGTATTTGCAACTTCTGCAGTCTTACCGGAATAAAATTTAATAATATCGCCCGGTTTTATGGCAGAACCGCTGGGCATATTTTCCGTGCATGGCATGAGACCAACGACATGCTGAGGAAGCCCCATTTGGGAAATGGCCTTCATAGCCCCCATCACAGCAGCAGCTCCGGACATATCACTCTTCATCTGGTCCATGTCCTTCCCCGGTTTTATGCAAATACCGCCGGAGTCAAAGGTAATCCCCTTTCCCACCAGTACAAGGGTATCCTGATTTTTAGCGCGTGCATTGTATTCGAGGATGATAAATTTAGGGGGTTGCACACTGCCCTGAGATACGCCAAGCAGACCGCCCATACCGAGCTTTTCAAGCTCCGGTTTTGATAAGACCTTACATTGAATACCGGCCTCGCTGGCCAGTCTTTTTGCAGTATCCGCCAAAATGGAAGGGGTCTTATCCCGCGACGGTGTATTAACCAGGTTGCGAACAAGATAAACGGCATCGGTAATAATGTGTGCGTGCTTTACCGCATCCCGGGCAGATTTTGATTCCTCTTTATTTGATAAAAGGAGCGTACACGCCTGGAGTTCCTTTTTTTCTTCAGGTGGGGTATATTTGTAACGTTGAAATTTGTACAGCGACAGGAAACAACCTTCTCCATAAGCCTGATACCAGTCGTTTGATGCAGAAGGTGGGGCTTCCAGGGATTCCATAACGGTGGTAAATCCGCTTATACCCATATCACGCACCGTACAGGCTGTAGTGCCGGCTGCCTGTCTTATTTTGTCTGTGTTTATATTCTTTTTCGCCCCCAGTCCTACCAGCATGACACGCCTGGCGGGTATCTTTCCGTATGTAGGGAGGACAACTGTTTTTCCGGGTTTTGCGGTGAATTCCTTTTTCTTTATTAATTCAGTGATGGCGTTATTCAAACCTTTATCACAATATTTGAGCGCATCGCTCAGGGTATTCGTTTCTTCGTAGAGATGAAAAACTAAAATATCCGCAGGTTCTTTTTCAACAGTTCCAATTTTAATGTTTATATCCATAAGTATCCTTATATTATTCGGAGTTCCTTTTCCGTCTGGGCATTGCCAACGTTCCTGATGTATTCTTCAAGCGCCCGTTCAAGGTTGACAACCCGATCTTTTAGAGTAGCCATTTAGGATTCTTCCACGCTCTAATTCTTTAAACTGTAATAATTTATGATTGTAAAACCAAAACCCATACTTGTCAAGGTATCTTTTCTCTCTGTCAAATTGTTATGAAGTTTTTACACGGTAATACCATCGGGACAGGCAATGCTTGACATTGTAATCCAGAACGAATATTATTGATGTTATTATTCATGATAAACATTTATTGACGAAAGGAATAAGGCGTGTGGAATTATTCTGAAAAGGTAAAAGACCATTTCCTTCACCCAAGGAATGTGGGGGAAATCAAAAACCCCGATGCCGTGGGTGAGGTGGGCAGTTTGGCGTGCGGTGATGCGTTAAAGTTGATGCTCAAATTAGATAGTTCTGAACGGATTGTAGATGTAAAGTTCGAGACGTTTGGGTGTGGAAGCGCCATCGCATCAGCAAGCGCCTTAACAGAGATGATCATGGGAAAAACACTGAATGATGCCAACAAAATTACCGATAACGATATTGCCAAATATCTCGATGGTTTACCTGAACAAAAGATGCACTGTTCGGTTATGGGACGAGAAGCCCTGGAGGCTGCAATTGCAAATTATAGGGGGATGAGAATCGAGAAGCCGGATATTGAAGGGACTATTGTTTGCAAGTGTTTTGGTGTAACCGACACAAAGATTGCCCATGAGGTGAGAGAACACAAATTAACGACGATTGAACAGGTTACCAATTATTGCAAAGCCGGGGGCGGATGCCGCTCATGCCATCCACAAATCCAGGCAATTATCGACGAAGTATGGCACAAAGAAAAGGAAAAGGCCATGCTTGAAATGGCCAGAAAGCCCACGAAAAAATTGACGAACATTCAAAAGATGAAGTTAATCCAGGAAACGATAGAGAGGGATATTCGCCCGGCCCTTCAGTCCGATGGAGGAGATATAGAATTGATAGATATAGACGGTGACCGTGTCATGGTTTCTCTCCGGGGAAGCTGCGTGGAGTGCCCCAGTTCGAAGGTTACTTTAAAATCCACGGTGGAGGCGAAATTAAGGGAGTTTGTTACGGATACGGTTATCGTAGAGGAGGTGCCCCAATGAAGGTTGTGTATACTGATAATAATGCCACGACCATGGTTGCCCCGGAAGTTGTGGAAGCCATGTTGCCTTATTTTACCCAGTATTATGGAAATCCTTCAAGCATGCATACCTTCGGTGGTCAGGTAGCCAGAAATATTGAGATTGCAAGGCAACAGGTAGCAGACATTCTCGGCGCCGACCCATCAGAAATTGTGTTTACCAGTTGCGGCACGGAAAGTGATAATGCGGCGATATGGGGAATACTGCGGGCAAATCCCCATAAAAGACACATTGTGACCTCACGGGTGGAGCATCCTGCCGTTTACAACCTGGGTAAGTACCTCGCTCAAAACGGATACCATGTAACGGAATTGGGCGTAGATAGCAGCGGGATGCTGGATCTGAATGAACTAAACGATGCAGTAAGGGAAGATACTGCCATTGTTTCAATTATGTATGCGAATAATGAGACGGGGGTCATCTTTCCTATAGAAGAAATTGGCAATATTGTTAAGCAGAAGGGCTCTATTTTGCACACCGATGCAGTGCAGGCAGTGGGTAAGATACCGTTAAATCTCTCAAAGAGCACGATTGATTTGTTAACCATCTCCGGTCATAAACTGCATGCCCCGAAAGGTGTGGGTGCTTTGTATATCAGAAAAGGCATTACCTTTGCTCCTTTTGTTATCGGGGGACATCAGGAAAGAAACCGGCGTGGCGGCACTGAAAATGCTCCTTCCATTATTGGCCTTGGGAAGGCATGTGAACTGGTAAAAAAATACATGACTGCGGAACATGGGCAGGTGAAGCAATTGAGGGATAAGCTGGAAAATGAAATACTCAAAAAAGCGCCAGATGCCCGGGTAAATGGACACAAGATTAACAGACTTCCCAACACAACCAATTTGAGTTTTGAATATGTGGAAGGGGAGGCAATCTTGCTCCTCCTGAACGAGAAGGGTATTTGTGCATCATCAGGTTCAGCATGTACATCGGGTTCTCTCGAACCATCACATGTGCTCAGGGCTATGGGCGTCCCTTTTACCGCCGTACACGGTTCTGTAAGACTGAGTTTGAGCCGCTATAACACCCTGGAAGAAGTAGATTACATCATTGAGCATCTTCCACCCATAATTCGAAGGTTGCGTGAAATATCGCCTTACGGACGCGAATCGAGGGTAAAAGGTCAAGCCCCTTCAGCTTCGGTAAGGATTTGAGAAAATCGTAACTATTTAGCCAACTTCAGTTGGCTAAATAGTTACCAGAATTTAAAATTATTGAGCCTACGCATAAACTTAAAAATAGAACATTGATAACAGCCGTTACTGTCTGTTTTGGCAAACTTTCCTACCCTTAGAGCGGATGGTTGCGTTATGGTTAAAATCACCCTCTTTCCACCCTTCACTCTATAATCTTTACCACTAATGTCTTTTTCAGTGTGCCTGCACTGAATATAACCCTTGCCTTTCCAGCCATGTCCTTTGCAGTTATGGTAAATATTGTCTGACCATTGTCGTTAGTAATCCCACTTTGGGGTGAAATTGATATAAACGGTTGACTGAGTGTGCCAACCTTTGCCTTAACCTCTATTCCCACAACCTGACAACCATCATTGCCAGTTATCATAATCGTAACATCACCCCTCTCATTTGTCTTAAGTTTGAGGGTATTTTCGGATATAAATATCAGTTCAGGCTCGCATGTTACCTTCTCTACGATGGCCGTTGTGATAGCTGGCCAGATTGGACTACATAACCCCACGTCATCCCATTTGCCACTTGGCCTCATAATTGCATAATTCTCACAATCGCCTGAATTACTTGGCTCTCCCTTTTTCCAGTTGGTATAGCTCGGAGACTCCCCACTTATCCATTTCCAATTTCCTTCTTCTGACTCGTCTGTATATCCGATCCAGTACCGCTTATTCAGCCCAAAGGTTGCAAATAACCAATTTTGCTCATCCTTATTATTAATGGTCACGAGATGGGCATCCTGGTCAACGGCTTCATTCTCACATGCATGCCAGTCTCCGCCGTCAATGAGTTTGTAGAGGTGTCCATTAGCTGGATTGGTAATCCAACTGTATGCATCCGGTATGGTGGTAAATTCCCATGTATAATCTGCCGTCATAGGGTTGCCAGCCTTATCAATAACATCTGTGGTAATAGTGGCCGTGTAGCTTGTTGCATTGTTCAGGATTGTTGACGGCATAAACGTTGCCGTTTTGGTGTCAGGGTTATAACTCACAGTACCTGTTATTCCATTAATAGTAAAAGTAGACTCATTGACCGTAGTCTCATCTATCGGTTCACTGAATATAGCCGTAATGCTTGAGTTTGTTGCGACATTGATTGCATTATTTGATGGATTTGTGGAAATAACCGTGGGGGGTGATTTGTCAGGTTCCGTTTCTGTGGTAAAATTCCATATATAGTCGGTACTCATGGGATTGGCAGCCAGGTCTTTTACTTCTGTTGTAATGGTGACTGTATAGCTGGTGGAATAGCTTAAATTTGCCGAAGGTGTGAATGTGGCGGTTTTAGTTGTATTGTCATAAATTACCGAACCGGTCACCCCATTGTTTATGGCAAATGTAGAACCGCTTATCGTTGATGCATCTATTGACTCGCTAAAGGTAGCAGCGATTGCACTGTTGATAGACACGTTGTTTTCTTCATCTAACGGGTTTGTTGAAATAACTGTAGGCGGCGTAATATCAGGTCCTGCACTACAATCAAATGATACCTCTACAATCTGAATGCCGCTATCTCCGTCAGCTACGTATGCGGTGGCACCGGAAACAGCAACCCCTCCTGCATTACCAGGCGAGTCGTAGCTTTCCAGGAGTTTAGGCGAGGCGGGATTCGTTACGTCTATGACCTGAAGACCGCCAAACCCGTCAGACACAAATGCCGTCGTTCCATTAATAGCGACTCCCATAGCAAAACCGGGGGTATCATAGTTTCCCAAAAATATGGGCGAGGCGGGATTCGTTACGTCTATGATCTGAAGACCCTTCGCCCCATCAGCAACGTAAGCCGTTGAGTCTGAAATAGCGACTCCATAAGCAGTACCTGGTGTATCATAGCTTTTCTGGAGTATCGGCAAAGTGGGGTCCGTTGCGTCTATAATCTGCAAACCACTATCTCCATCAGCCACAAATGCCGTCGTGGTACCTGAAATGGCAACTCCGTAAGCAATACCTGGTGTGTCATAGCTGCCCTTGTACTGGGGGAAATTGGGATTCGTTACGTCTATGATCTGCAAACCGCTATCCCCATCCGCCACAAATGTCATCACGGCGCCTGAAATGGCAACTCCATAAGCAGTACCTGGTGTGTCATAGCTGCCCAGGGGCATTGGCAAAGTAGGATTCGTTGTGTCTATGATTTGTATGCCACTAGTCCCATAAGCAACAAATGCCGTTGTGGCGCCTGAAATTGCGATTCCTCTTGCAGTATCGGGCGTACTATCATAGCTTCCCAGGAGCATGGGCGAAGTGGGATTCGTTACGTCTACAATCTGTAAACCGCTATCCCCATCAGCCACAAATGCCGTCGTGGTACCTGCAATGGCAATTCCCATTGCATTACCGGGCGTGTCGTAGCTTCCGACTTGAGGAGAGGAGGGGTTCGTTACGTCTACGATCAGCAGACCGGTTTTTCCATCGGCTATATATGCCGTGGTGTCTGACACAACAACTTGTACTGCAGTGTCCGGCGTTTCGTAACTTCCCAATAACTTAGGGGAAGAGGAATCCGTTACATCAATAATTTGAAGTCCACCATACCATTCAGCTACATATGCCGTAGTACCTGAAATTGCGACTCCCACTGCTGAGGCTGGCGTAGCAAAACTTCCCAGGAGCATAGGTGAGACGGGGTTCGATACATCTACGATCTGAAGACCTCCTTCCCAATCAGCTACATATATCGTGGTGCCTGAAAGAACGAGTCCCGCTGCTTGCCCAGGCATTCCAAGTGTTTTCAGGAGTACGGGGTTATTGTGATTTTCTACGTCTACGATCATTAGGCCAAGATTGCTATTAGCTACAAAAGCCGTGTCGCCTGAAAGGGTAATCCCAAATACTGTACCAAGAGGATCGTAGGTTCCCACCAAATGAGGAGAGGTATGATCCGTTACGTCTATGATCTGCAAACCACTCGTCCCATCTGCCACAAATGCTGTATCACCTGAAATAACTACTCCATATGCAGTGCCGGGAGTATCATAGCTTCCCAGGAACTGAGGGGAAGTGGGATCTGTTACATCTATGATCTGAAGACCGCTATCTCCATCAGCCACGTAAGCCGTGGTGCCTGAAATAGCAACCCGATATGCAGTACCAGGAGTATCATAGCTTCCCAGGAACTGGGGGGAAGTGGAATTCGTTACGTCTATGATCTGCAGACCACTCCTCCCATCGGCCACGTATGCCGTGGTGTCTGAAACAGTGACTCCCCATGCATTATAAGGAGTATCATAGCTACCCAGGAGATATGTAAAGCACGGCTTGGCGATTGCTGATTTGTTACACATACTTACACCAGATAACGTGCATACAGTGAGCGACAGAAAAAATAATAGTGATATGATTCGTTTTAAAAAATGCGTGTTTTGAAAGAATCCCGCTAATTCCATTGGAATGGCCCACACACCTTCATAGTATGTGGGCATTGTAGCCGTTAATGAATTATGATGTGCCCGGCTATCATAACAGTTGTGCGTAAAGATATATGATTTCATAAAAGAAAGCTCCCTTGTGTTATGCTGCATGATAAGGCATAAAAACTTTTGTCAACTTTATTTTTCTTGTACGAGCAAAGTTCCCCTTGCCCCTTTTTCCGCCCTCCACAGGGCATGGTCAACGATTGGGAATTCTCCGGTTGCCAATGCCTGGAACTCAACTACAGCAGCAGACCCAGCCTGGATGTAAGCAGTTTCTTCGTCTCTTATTAAAGCGCTGTAATGGGTCGGATAAAATTTATCAAATATCTGCCCAATGATATGAAAATTAGCGCCTATGTTCGGTCCGCCCGTAACGAAAAATATACGGACAATATCCTTCTTATCTACAGTTATCGGACCATATATTGATGGATCGAAAAGCGCTTTCGTATGTCCATTAAAGGTGAAACAATCAGGGTGTTCAGATCTCGCTTTCTCCACATCGAGGTCATAACCATCGAGGACGTCCGGCGCTTCCTCAATACCTGGCTTAAGATACCATTCGCTTTGTCCAATATAAAATTCCTCGGCAACCCTGGGAAGCCCGCCTCTCGGCTCTACCATGATCAGGCCATACATACCATGCGATACATGTTCCCACGGCATGCCCATAGCGCCGCAGTGATAGATATATGCGCCTTCTCTCTGAGCCTTAAATTTTAGAGTTTTGGTCTCGCCCGGTTCAACATCCATAAGCATGGCGCCAATACCGGCATGGAAATCTAAATTATGCGGTGTGTTATATTCCTCGTTGGTGAGATTAATAACAACCGTATCGCCTTCCATAACCCGTATCATAGGACCAGGAACTGTAGCCGGACCAATTATATCTCCTTTTTTTTCTGCAAATGTCCAAAACCAGAATTTTTTCCCGGGAGTCAATTCAGCAACGACTTCCCTGGCGACCAAATCCACTGTTACCGTCTTTGCATGCCATCTGGCTATACGGGGTGGAACATCCGTAGGGTCTTTGGCAACATTATTGACGATATCCACAGCATGAGTAATTGTAGGTTGTGTGGTCAACACCAGTCCGTTAAGACCGGCAAAAGCCACTATTGAATACAGTATCTTCTTGTATCTTTCCATTTTCTCTTTCTCCTTAAAGTTTTAAATTTTCGTAATTATACTATAGATGAGTAGCGGTTTGTATGAAACTTCTCGGAGGTTTTTTTTGTGGAGATGCAAATATATTAGGAAGGCGATTCGCAGTACTCAGGGAAAGAAAACACAGGAATGATTCCTGCATTGTCATAACGTTACTTGCTAATAAATATTTACCTGAAAAAGTTATATCTCTGCCCGAATTATTACCAACTTTGCAATTTATACTCCTTATAAAAGATTGAAAACCGTTTTTCTGTTTTTCCCTAATGTTTTGGGTAGGTGCACAACAACAATGTTTTTTACAATCGTATTCGGATTTACAGCCACACTGGTGTCCTTTGCAGGAAAAATCTCCCGTTTTTTTAAAGAAATTCACGGCAATTCCTTTATTACAAACCATGAGGCATATGATAATTACAATCTGTAGGTAAGAGAGAATTTTATGGCTTTTATACATCGGAAAACAGGTTCGTAATATTTTATTTTTAAAATGAAACAATCATGACCTAATGGTCGCAAGAGAGCGTGAAAAAGGAGACTTTCAGGTGAATTCTTTTGTAATATATTAAACCTGTAATTCAGGGACATGTCAACTACTTTTGGCTTTGCAGTGTACAAAAGGGATATCGCCCGTTAGACTGTCGGGTACGCATGAGGCTCAGATGTTTCAAGAAGTAAAAAGTAAAATTAATCGCGTATATTATAATTGGAATTTTGGGATTTGGCATTTACTTTTAGAGGAATTTTGATAGGCTTATTTATATGAGAAAAAGTGATGCAATAATTCAAATATTAAACCAGGCACTGGATTGTGCAAGCAAGGGGATTATGATCCAGGATATAAGTCGAAGGGTGGTGTTTTTCAATCGTGCCTGTGAAGAAATTACACGATGGCCAAAGGAAAAAATTGTTGGGAAAGATTGTGGAGATATTTTTTGTTGTCACACATCTACAGGTATGTGTTTAACAGAGAAATTCTGTCCGGGTATGGACATTTTTCATGGCAAGATTTCCAAGTCATCCCGGGAGCTTTTAATCAATCGTGGTGATGGGAGCGAGTCGTGGATAGAGACGAGCGCCTCGGCAATGAGGGACAATGATGGAAAAGTGACGCATATCGTTACGGTAATCGAGGACATCAGCGAGAAAAAGAGGTTTGCAGATGAGATACTCAGGTTGAAGACCCTGTCTACTCTGGGTGCTTTTGCGGCAGAATTGTCTCACGAAATCAAAAATCCTTTAAATGCCATGAATATCCAGATGGTCTTGTTGGAGAGGGAAATACAGGGATTGAATAAAGTAACCAATAAATCAAAAAATGAACTCCTGGAAACTGTCTCTATTGTACAAAAGGAGCTTGTTCGTTTGAGCGGATTTGTTGAAGAATGCCTGCACTTTTCAAAGACAGGCGATCTGAACAAGAAGTATGTGGATGCGCATGAAATGCTCAACGATATTATTTCATTGCTCCTGCCCCAGGCGCTCCTGAATGGCGTTCATGTAATACTTAAGACGTCCGATGGACTCCCAAAAGTCAGGATGGACAGGGATAAAATAAAGCAGGCGATTATGAATATCCTGATTAACGGCATTGAAGCAATGCCGGATGGCGGGGAATTGATGGTTGATGCCAAATCCGGAGAACACGAACTCTTGATCTCCTGCAAGGATACGGGTTCAGGGATTCCCGATGATATTAAAGACAAGTTATTTAATCTTTTTTATACCACCAAGGATGGGGGAACCGGGATAGGGCTTGCGCTGGCCCAGAATATCGTTCATGCTCATGGAGGGACTATACGGTTGGAGTCGTCCGCTAAAGGGAGTAGATTTATTATAGCGATCCCTGTGGATGGTTGTTAGTTTATTCGATAATTTTTATCAATGTAGCTTTTTGAAAAACTCCCAATTTTGATCCGTATTTTGTTAAATAATTGCATTTTTTGCCGATTTTGGACATTTTTCAAAAAACTAAACGGTGACTTAGAATGAAATTTCTCAAATATATCTTCTTAAACGACTTTATTGTTGAAGACACCGCAGGTCATCTTAGTACCCATGACCGTGGTTTCCTTTACGGGGACGGACTCTTTGAGACCATCAGGGCGTATTCTCAAAAACCTTTCAGGCTTGATGACCATATTGAACGCCTCTCGAATTCAGCAAAGTATCTTGATATCCCGTTCCTTCAAACAACTCAAAAAATACAAAATATTATTGAACAACTCCTTGAATTGAACAAGGTAACAGATGCTTACATCCGGATAACGCTCTCGCGGGGATGGGGTGTCGACGGTTTTATTCCCGCACAAAAATGTTACCCAACATGTGTCATTCATGTAAAAGAGCTTTCTCTCTATCCCGACGCATTATACAAAACGGGCGTGAGTCTTATTACTTCGCCTGTTCGGAGAAGCACATCCTGCCCCATTTCACGACACAAGACGCTCAACTATTTAACAAACTATCTCCAGAAAAAAGAGGCGGTTCAGAGGGGCGTCCATGATGTACTCCTTCTGAACACTGACGGGTACATTGCGGAATGTTCTGTAAGCAATATCTTTATCGTTGAAAAGGGTGTGGTTATTACCCCGTCTTTAATGGCAAATATTCTGCCCGGTGTGACACGAAAAATCGTTATGGAATTATGCACGAAAAATGGTATCCAGGTATCAGAAGAGCTTTTTGGTCTGGAAAGGGTTCTCAATGCGGATGAAATCTTTCTTACTAATTCTCTCATGGAAATTATGCCTGTTTCCCGGATTGATGGGAAACCAGTAGGGATACGTGTCCCTGGCGTTACAACCATGACGTTGCATGAGAGGTATAGGGAGTTAATTTGACAGGAGCGGAGTTCCTTCAATATTAAAGGCTGTTGTATTATACGTAATGGGAGTTGAGCAGGGTGGATTAAGCGAAGCGAATCCATCCTCCTTTAATGTTAAGGAATTTCAATATTGTAGAGACGCAAGACTTCGCGTCTCTACATGCTTCAGACGATATTCCTTAGGAAAGCAACGTTATCCAACAGTGAGAGGTATGATTACCTCTTGGAAATTTTACATATAAATGATCGGGGCGAGAGGATTTGAACCTCCGACCTCGACGTCCCGAACGTCGCGCTCTAGCCAAACTGAGCCACGCCCCGATTTTACGATATATATTTGTATCCATTTTATCGCCTCTTGTCAAATAGTATTGTTAAAAAGGCCGTTTTCGTTCAGACACTAATTAACCTGTACCGTTATTTTCTTTTTCAGCTTGTCCATGGTAAATGTTACCCGTATCTTACCCTTTTTCTTCCCGCTAAAAGTAAACCACGACCTGCCCTGATAATCGGTAATTGCATCCTTTTGCGGCCAAACAGATACGACCTTCTTGCCAGTTTTGCTTAAGGCCACCTTTACTTCCTCACCTACGATAGGACAATTATCTTTACCTTTTACACGAATCAGTACCATACGAGTTTTCGTTGCCGGAATGATAAGTTTTTTTGGGGATACCGTTATTGACGTGGGTAAACATATCTCATTCGTCGCATACCTGAGGTTGCCGTTGGCACTATCAAAATAGCTGATATGCGCATCGCCTTTATTATCTACAGCTATTGAAGTGTACAGGCCTACATTTCCACCATTATCCACCGTTTCTATTTTCCATTCTCCTGTATCTTTGTCTTTCCGCGCATATTTGAGATTGCCGGTGGTACACTGATAACTTGTGCACTCATAATAGCTCATATGGGGGTTATCTTCACCATCGAGCGCCAGTGAGGTATAGTCGCCAACATTGCCAATACTATCTGCTGTTTCTATTTTCCATTCCGTTTTATCTTTGTCTTTTCTGGCATACTTGAGATCGCTATTATATGAGTCATGATAGCCAATATGAATATTACCTTTGGAATCAATTGCTAGAGAATTATAAGCGCCAGTATAACCATTCTCGTCTACGGTAGTTGATTGCCAATCGCCTGTATCCGTGGCATTTGTAGCATACTTGAGGGAAAAGTTATATGCATCATAGTAACTGATGTGTACCTTCCCGTCTTTATCAACTGCTATGGCGGTTGTGTTGTTTATTGTTCCGCTGTTATCTATGGTGGTTATTTGCCATTCGCCGGTTTTCGTGGCATTTGTGGCATAGTTGAGGTAAAAATTCGTTCCATCAATATAGCTGATGTGTATCTTATTTTTGGTATCGACCGCCAGAGAACTGCAATAACCAACATTGTTACCGCTGTCAATGGTAATCGTTTTCCATTTACCAGAACTATTGGTAGCATACAGGAGTTCGTTATTGCCGTATCTATAGTTATAATAACTGATGTGGGCATTTCCGGCGGGATCGAGTTTTACGGAGGTAAACAAACCAGCAGCCCCGTCACCGCCTGCCGCCTCTAAGACCCAGGGACCCGTCTTATTGGTTGCATAATAAAGCTCGCCTTTGGCGTGATAGCCTATGTGGACGTTATTCGCTTTGTCGAGCGCAAGGGACGTGGAATCACCCACGTAACCGTTGCTATCCACCGTTTGAATTAGCCATGTATCGGCAAAGGCATTCAGGGTAACTATGATAAGATTTATAAATATAATACATATCCAGGCAAAAAATCTCTTATGGAAAATATACGAGGGCATGATTTTGTTCATCATAATTTAGTACTCCTTGTTTATTTAACTCTAACGGTAACCTGCTCTTTCAGATTCTCCACAGAAAAGGCAACCTTTGCCTCCCCCGCTTTTTTCCCCTTAATAGTAAATGTTGCCTTACCATGTTCATTGGTAAATGCGCCCTTCTTGGGTGTCATGGACACTATCTCTTTGTCTGTATCACTCACCTTTACAACAATCCTTGCCCCATATACAGGACAGTCTCCGTCACCTTTTACAGTAACAGTTACTTTACGGCTCTTGTTTACATCAACCGTCAGTGTCTTTGGAAATGCTGAAAGTGAAGCAAGCTCACATACCGCATTGGTGGCGTACTTGAGACGACGATACCACGCATCATAATAGCAGATATGCGCCTTGCCCGATTTGTCTACTGCAATAGAGGAATACTGCCCCACATCCCCGTCGCTATCAATGAGGGTGGAAACCCAGTCACCAGATGCGTTTGTAGCATACTTAAGATCATTATCAAGCCCCCCGACGTAATAGCTGATATGCGCCTTGCCCATACTGTCCAGCGCCAGCGAAGAATACTGCCCAACATCTCCGTCACTATCTGCTGTAAAAATTTTCCATGTTCCAGAGGAATTGGTGGCATACATGAGATCCTGGTCTGCAGCAGCGTTATAAAAACTGATATGTGCATTACCCGATGTGTCCAGCGCCAGAGAAGGGTACGATGGAAAGATAAAATAATAATTAGGGTCATCTATTGTTGTTATTACCCACGACCCAGAACTATTTGTGGCATACTCCAGACCCGTTTGATCAACATAACAGATATGCACATTCCCTGCTTTATCAACCGCTATAGAGGTGTTTTGCGAACTATTAGACCGATTATCCAGGGTAAACGACTCCCACTTGCCAAACGCATTCGTAGCATACATGAGATCAATTCCACGATTTATATAACTGATATGGAACTTATCTGGTTTGTCTAATGCAAGAGAGGTAAATCCGGCTACTCTATCGCTGTCAATCACCGTTGTTTTCCATATTCCTGAAACATTCGTTGCGTACTTCAGTTTGCCATTTGTAAAATCTGTAAGATCCGCATAACTGATGTGTGCCTTTTTATTCTGGTCTATAACAAGGGAAGTATATTGCCCCACATTTCCGTTGCTTTCTATTATTGAATTTTTCCACCCACCAGAGGTATTCGTTGCGTACTTGAGGTCTCCATTTCGGGTGTCATAATAACTGATGTGTACCTTTCCGGATACATCGGTTTTTGCTGAGGTATAAAATCCTACATTACCGACATAGTCCACTATTTTTTTTACCCAATTTTTTCCATCAAGCGCATTTGTTATATATCTGATGTCACGATAGGGAGAAACGCCGGAATAATGTACAATATGCACCTTGCCGGATTTGTCTGTTGCTATGGAAGTATTCACACCGACACCGTTTTCGTTGTCAAGCGTGGTCGGTGTCCACGTGCCCTTGTCAAACACGGCGTATTTGAGGTTAAAATTCGTAGTATCATAATAGCTGATGTGTATCTTGTTTGAATTATCTACCGCTATCGAGGTATAATCGCCAACCTGCCCTTTTTTGTCCACCAGGGTAATAGTCCATTTATTTGCATCTTTTGTTGCATACTTGAGACCTTGCAATAGAACACTGTAACCGATATGCACATGGTTTGATTTGTCGATGGCTATGGAAGAATATTGACCCAAAATAGAACTTTCTACTACGGCTGTTTCCCATGTCTGGGAATTTTGAGCTTTCGCGGCATACTTTAGACTGCTGCCACTGAAGTAGCTGATATGCACCTTCCCTGATGCGTCCGATGCTATACAGGAATAACGCCCGCAAAAACTCCCACTGGAATCTACCACAGTTGTTACCCATTTCTTTGAGGTTTTGGTTGCGTACTTGAGGGCGTTGTTGGAGACATCATAATAACTAATGTGTACTTTATCAGACTTGTCTAGTGCAATCGATGCGTAATAACCCGTTGTACCTTCACTATCGATCGTATTTACTTCCCACTGCCCTGATGCGTTGGTTGCATATTTCAGGTCGGTATTTCCCCTATCGTAGTAACTGATATGGACATGATCAGACGAGTCGAGCGTTATCGAGGCGTAGCTTCCGACTTTTTCTGCGGCATCTACCGTTTCATACTGCCACTTTTTCCCATTATAATATGCATAGTAGAGGTGATCGGATCCATAAGCAATATGTGGATACCCCTTAGAATCTACTGCAATTGCCCGGGAACTGATGGACGTAACAAAATAAAAATCACCAAAATATTTCGGTGCATCCGCCGACTCTATTTTCCATGTGTCAGCGGAGAGGTTTCTTGTGGTTGAAAAAAATGCGGAAAAGAGCATAATAAAAGAGATAAGAGATAATTTCTTGTTCATTGTTTTTTCCCAAGTGTACTCTGTGATAATTAAGGAGATATCAGTTGATTGATTTTAAGTATTGAATTATGCCTTACGGCGACTTCTATACCAGTGTAGTGTCAAGGCGCGCCGGCCACTAACATGATCGTTTAAAATCCTTATACATTAGATTACAATCATGATATAATTTAATCACGCCGTTGTCAATAAAAGGATAAAGCATGGCTTAATGTTACACAGATATGACAAAAGTTTTTCCCAATTAAAAAAACCCCCAAAACTTTATCGCAATTTGTGTAGTAATTAAACGTAGAAAGATATAAAGACCGGCAAAAGGAAACAAAAATCAAATTGTCTTGATTGCCTTGAAATTACTGATAAAATTAAGGCCAATAAAAAAAGACAGGAACTCCGGAAAACACTTAAAGATACGTGGACATTATTGAGGAAAATATCATGGCCGGCTTATATGGAAAGTTATTGGTCTCTGCATATATCATCTTTGTTGTCGTTCTCCTGTGCTTTATTATCATGTCATCACGGTACGGACGAAGGGCATATAAAACGCTGCCATCCGAAAACTAGGTCACTGTAAAGGCACTTATTTTTAAAGGAAACGAAAATGAAAATAACCACGGATGAAAAAGTATTACGTTTTGAAAATTTAACAATATCTAAAGATGTACGGAAGGCTATAGAGTCCCTTGGTTTCGAAGAGGCGACTCCCATTCAGGCTCAGGCTATTCCCTATATTTTAGAAGGAAGAGATGTTATTGGACAGGCGCAGACAGGCACGGGAAAAACCGCAGCCTTTGGAATTCCAGCGCTTGACATGCTCGATGCGGAAAACAGAAAATTGCAGGCTGTAGTTTTATGTCCTACCCGGGAACTGGCAATCCAGGTGGCGGAAGAACTCAAAAAGCTTGCGAAATACAAAAAGGATACGGAGATACTCCCTATCTATGGCGGTCAGGCTATAGACAGGCAGATCAGGGTGTTGAAGAAAGGGGTACAAATTATTGTCGGCACTCCCGGCCGGGTAATAGACCATCTGGAACGACAAACATTGAAAATGGATAAGGTAAAAATGGTCGTTTTAGACGAGGCAGACGAAATGCTGGATATGGGGTTTCGCGAGGATATAGAATTGATTTTAAAGAAGATTCCCAAGCAGCGGCAAATCGTCCTTTTTTCTGCAACTATGCCTAAGGCAATATTGGATCTGGCGCATAAATATCAAAATAATCCACAAATCGTAAAAGTAGTACACAAAGAATTAACCGTTCCCAGCGTTGAGCAATTTTATTTCGAACTCAATGAATCATCAAAACCAGATATTTTATCACGCTTGATGGATATCTATAATCTGAAATCATCGCTGGTGTTTTGCAATACTAAAAGACGCGTCGATAAGTTAGTAGAAGACATGCAGACACGAGGATACCTTGCCGACGGGCTGCATGGGGATTTGAAGCAAATGCAGAGAGACAACGTCATGTCCAAGTTTAGAAAAGGCACTATAGAAATGTTAGTGGCAACCGACGTCGCTGCGCGAGGCATTGACGTTGAAAATGTGGAGGCGGTGTTTAACTACGACGTGCCGCTCGATGAAGAACAGTATGTGCACAGGATTGGTAGAACCGGAAGGGCGGGAAAAACCGGACGCGCATTCACCTTCGTGGTAGGAAGGGATATTTATCAAATAAAGGATATCCAGCGATACACCAAGGCAAAAATAACACCACAAAAGGTTCCAACCGTTCACGATGTAAAGGAAATCAGGACAGACCTGATGCTTCAAAAAGTAAAAGACGTTATACAGGCAGGACACATGGGAAAATATGTTCACTGGATAGAAGAATTACTCGAAGAAAATTATACTGCTTTGGACGTGGCCGCATCTTTGTTAAAAATCGTTATGGGTGATGAAGAAAACGAGAAACAGTTCCAGGATGAGAAGAGTTCCAGAGGCGCAAAAACCAGTGAAGATATGGATAGATTGTTTATTAACATAGGAAGAAAAGAAAAAATCAATGCAAAGGACATTTTAGCAAGCATTGCGGAGAATACCGGTATTTCAGGCAGATTAATAGGCGCTATTGATATTTATGATAAATTTACTTTTGTAGACGTATCGGGAAAACACTCAGAAGAAATCCAGAACGCCATGGAAAATGTTAAAATTAAGGGGAAAAGAATTTCCGTAGAACCCGCGAATAAGAAATCTGAGGAGTTTTGATGTATCATTTGTTTTCTCTCGTGTAACCCGGACATTCGTCTGTTTTTCGCCGCGAAGACACAAAGAAAAATACTTTGTGCCTTTGTGGAAATTTTGAGACTCCGGTTTAATGTAAAGGAACTTCACTCTTGTACAGATTACCCGCCACCCTTTTAATCGTATGTTTCATGAGTAGTTTCAGGTGCGTTCCTTTTGGTTTCACTCCTCTGCTATGCGATGTATCTGCAACTGATGTAAATTCAAAAACTGTCCGGGATATGGATGTCCGGGAATCTGGACTTGCAAATGCTGCCTTACAAATCGCCCGTGAATCTTACCCTGAAATAGACAGTGAACGATCCCTGAAAAAGCTGAACACCATTATCGATAGTATCAGGACAACCCTCGGCGATGAAACCGAACCTGAGCAAATCATCAAGACTATTAATCTGACGCTTTTCAATGAACTCCAATTCAAATATGTACAAACGGGGAATCTCGAACACATCTCTTTAAATAAGGTACTGGATACGGGCATTGGCAATTGTGTCGGTCTTTCGATCCTCTATCTGTGCATAGCAGAAGGCTTGCACCTCCCTTTTTACGGCGTAAGCGTACCGGAGCATATATTTGTACGCTATGACGACGGTGATTTTCGGAGAAATATTGAGACCGGTTACGAAGGTATGGCCACCCCGGACAGTTACTATGTAAACGAGCCCGGTAAACGTATATCGCAAATAAGTATCAGAAAAGGGCATTACCTCAAAAACCTCACCACCAATGAGGTCATTGCCAATATCTACCTTAACCGCTCGATTATACAAAAGGAACGAGGTAATATAGATGCCGCCCTTAAGGATGTCAATCAAGCCTTAGAACTGCATGGCAATGACGCCGTTGCGTTTTGTAACCGCGGGGTAATTTATGAAAAGATGGAGGAGGATGAACGTGCGCTCGAAGATTATAATAAAGCTATCGCCCTGAATCCCGATTACGCGCCTACCTATTACAATCGTGGCTCTGTTTATGCCGCTCTGGAGATATTTGACAAGGCCATCATGGACTACAGCAAGGCTATATCCCTTGACCCAAACGCCATTCTCTCCTACTACAATCGTGGAGTTGCTTTTGAAATGATCGGCAGGGAAGACCTTGCCATCGAAGATATGAACAAGACTATTTCTTTAGACCCTGCATGTGCCGATGCCTATGCCCATCGCGGTCTTGCCCATGCCAAGTCGGGCGAATCAGAAAAGGCCATGGCAGACTTTGACAAGGCGCTTGAACTCAATCCCAACCACACCGAAATTTATATGAAGAGAGGTATCCTGTATGCAGATTTACAACAGTATGACGCATCAATTAAAGATTTGACCGCCTTCATCCACCATACGCCTGGAAATGCCTTTGCTTACTATATCCGCGCAAAGGCGTATCGGGGAAAAGACGATAATGAAAATGCCATGAAGGACTATGACAAAGTTATAGAACTGAGCCCCCGGCTGGCAGGCGTCTATTTTGAACGGGGGTATCTGAAGAACCAAATGGGAAAACATGACGATGCACTGGAAGACTTTAATACCGCTATAGAACTCTTTCCTTACAACCCCATAGCGTATCTTTACCGGGGAGACATCTTTTACCTGCTGGAAAATAACGAGAAGGCGATCAGTGACTATAAGACCTATTTAAAACTCAATCCTGATGCCGCCAATGCAGAAGAAATAAAAAACAAAATAGAGGAAATAAAAAATTCCCGGTAACTCAATCCTTCAGGATTGAGTGTAGAGACGCAAAACCTTGCGTCTCTACATCATCGTTTTCTGCCGGTTGGATGGAGAAAGAAAATCCAACATTTTGCAAATCACTAAAACTTCACATACCCCTTTTCTTCCAGGTGCTTTATTATCGCCCTTGTTGATTCCTCAATAGAATGCTTTGATGTATCAATGGTAATCTCAGGATTGAGCGGTTCTTCATACGGTGCTGATATGCCGGTAAACTCCTTAACCTCTCCCTTGCGAGCCTTTTTATAGAGCCCTTTTGTATCCCGTTCCTCACAAACCTCCAGGGGGCATTTTATATAGACCTCGATAAATTCCCCCTCTTTTAAGAGTTTCCGGGCGTTGTCCCTGTCCTGCCTGTAGGGCGATATAAATGCTGTTATGGTTATGATATTTGCATCGGTAAACAGCTTCGCAACTTCGCCAATGCGGCGAATATTCTCTGAACGGTCTTCAGGTGAAAAACCAAGATTTTTATTCAGGCCAAAACGTATATTATCTCCATCGAGTATGTATGCCTGATGTTTATTCTCCAGGAGGGCATGCTCAAGCTCAACGGCAATAGTTGATTTACCAGCACCGGATAAACCCGTTAGCCATATGGTAACCCCCTTTTGTTTCATCAATTTTGTCCTGTCCTCTTTGGTAATCTTGCCATGATGCCATTTAATATTTGTAGATTTCTGCTCTGTCATATTGTCTCCTTTTTAAAAGTCTTGCCGTATTAAATAAATAATTTCCAGGCTTATATGTTATAGTAGGGGCGAAGCATTTACTCGAAGCTGGTATTGCTCCATGCTTATTTGGAATAACAAAGGCTTCGACCCTCTACAGCACAATAAATAGTTACATTTTAAAGTTTTGAATAATATAAGAACAACCCTGAAAAAGCAAACCTTTTTTACTTATAGGAGCATCCACTTTAGTAATGTCTTTCATATCTACAAGTCAAAAAATCGGAATAAACAGAAAATCGAATCTCTCCATTTTGATTTATCAGGTCTTTAAACCTTAATTCGATATTCTTTAATTTTCTGTTTTGTAGAAGTTTAAAGAATGCTGTAATTGGAAAGGCATTAAAGTAAGCCGAAGGAATAAGCGTTAAGCCTTCGCTCTGAGCGGAACGTTTTTTGTGAAGCTTAGAAGAAAGGCGTGTCTTGAAGTATGGGGAAACCTGAGTGGTTGAGAATACCGCCTCTGCGAGCTTAATCCTCGTAGAGAAGTTTTTACCCATGCATGTTCAATGAAGCAATCTGTATATACAGAAAGACAGCCTAGTACATCGACAAATAAATAGCGATACATTGTATTGCCATATATTTAATAAAACATAAGGCAAACATCAAGTTATTATGTTTCGTAATTAATTTGTTGCAGTACTAGCGCAGCATAGCCGCAACCAATTCTCCTTTATGAAAGCGGGGAGATTGCTTC
>CAYJME010000008.1:10697-33327 GCA_964370795.1 uncultured candidatus Brocadiaceae bacterium | reverse complement strand
GCCCAGAATATCCCTCGTTTATTAAGGGGGACTGCGGAGGATTAATGTGTGTGATGTGTGAGCGTTTGTTGCTTATGGTGCATCGTTGTCTGTTATTTGTTTTTCAGCCATTGGGCGGCATCCTTTGCCCAGTATGTCAGGATCATGTCTGCGCCGGCGCGCTTAATGGACGTCAGTATTTCCAGCGCTACACGTTTTTCATCTATCCAGCCCTTTTCGGCAGCGGCCTTTACAATGGAGAATTCACCGCTTACATTGTATGCAGCAACGGGATAATTGAATTTATCCCTTATTATGCGAATGATATCAAGATATGCCAGAGCCGGTTTTACCATCACGATATCAGCTCCTTCTTCAATATCCAGGGCGACCTCGCGCAGCGCCTCCTCGGCATTATGAGTATCCATCTGGTATGATGAGCGGTCTCCAAATCCCGGTGTGGATTCAGCCGCCTCGCGGAATGGACCGTAAAAACCCGAAGCATATTTGGCTGAATATGCCATAATAGGAATGCGCTCAAATCCATTCTCGTCAAGTCCCTGACGGATTGCTCCAACACGGCCATCCATCATATCGCTCGGCGCTATAATATCCGCGCCGGCCTGTGCATGAGAAACGGATTCTTTCACCAGAAGTTCCAGGGTCATATCGTTATCCACGTCAAAAGAACTCGTTTTTTCATCCTTTCGGATAAAGCCACAATGTCCATGGCTGGTGTATTCACACATGCAGACATCGGTAATAACCAGGATGTTTTTTGACTCTTTTTTGATTGCTATGATAGTCTTTTGTATGATGCCTTCGTCTGAATATGCATCCGACCCCATTTCATCCTTTTTCTCAGGGATTCCAAAGAGGATAACGCCCGGTATGCCGAGTCCTTCCAGTAATTTTACCTCTTCGACCAGTTTGTCAATGGACATCTGGTAGTTTCCCGGCATGGAGGGTATCGGCTGTTTAATACCCTTTCCCGGACGAACAAAGAGGGGCATAATGAGGTCGTCTACCGAAAGATGTGTTTCTCGTATTAATCGTCTCAGATTTTCATTTTTACGTAATCTGCGTAAACGCTGTGCTGGAAATCCCATGTTATTTTCCTTACTATAAATGTTTGATATGAAAATACTATTTAAAATATGTTATTATATTATCATCAACGTGTTTGACTTCAATAAAAATAATTGCTAGAATCCGCATTGCAATAAAATTATGTTAAATTTTACAATCGGGTAAATTATTAATGAATACAACAGAAGTAAAGTCCGTGTCGTTATTGCATGATCTGGTCGAATTGATGCGAAAATTACGCAGCAATGACGGATGCCCATGGGATAAAGAGCAGAGCCATGCGTCCTTAAAACCGCATTTAGTAGAAGAGACATACGAGGTTATCGATGCAATAGATTCGGGAGATCCCGCTAAAATTAAAGAGGAACTGGCGGACCTCTTTTTTCATATCATTTTCCACTGTCAGATTGCAAAGGAAAAGGGAGAGTTTGACATCGAAAGTATCATGGCGCTCTGTCTCGATAAAATGACCCGCCGTCATCCCCACGTCTTTGGAGACGCTACTGCAAATACCCCGGAGGAAGTTATTCGCCAGTGGGAGGAGATCAAAAAGAAGGAAAAAGGATATGAGGAAAGAAAGTTTGTCGTGGATGGCCTCCCCAAGCACCTTCCCGCCCTCCAGAAGGCCCAAAAATTGCAGAAAAAGGTGTCCAAGGTGGGGTTTGACTGGAAGGATATCAAGGATGTTATTGCCAAGATAGATGAGGAACTTGCAGAGGTCAAAGATGCTATTCAGAGAAACAAGCCAGAACATATAGAAGAGGAGGTTGGAGACCTCCTGTTTTCCGTTGTCAATTTATCCCGTTTTTTAAAACTCGATACCGAAAATGTCCTCCATAAAACCATCTATAAATTTGTTGAGCGTTTTAAAAAGGTCGAGATGGAACTGGCAGCTCTGGGAAAAGATATTGAGAAGTGCTCCCTGGAAGAAATGGATGCTCTGTGGAATAAGGCAAAGGGTAAGAATTCAAAATGAGTTTTCAGCTCAATAAATCTCTCGTGAAGTATTACTGTCCTGGTGTAAATCTGTGTCGAAAGGGGGGAGTTTGAAACTCTCGGATGTTCTCACCAAAGAGCGTATCATTATCAACCTGAACGGAAAGAGTAAATATGAAGTTCTGGAAAAAATAGTACAGGTTGCCAAGACCTCAGAAAAGGTAATTGATGAAAAAGACCTCTTGAAAAAGGTAATCGAACGTGAAAAGATTAAGAGCACGGGTATCGGTGGCGGAATTGGCATACCCCACGCTCAGACTTTTGGTGTGACTGACATTGTCGCGTGCCTGGGCACTTCATTGCAAGGCATAGAATTCGACGCCCTTGATGGAAAACCCGTTCATTTAGTCTTCCTTATTGCGACCAGGGAACGAACAAATAGTACCTACCTTGGGCTTTTAAGCCGCATAGCACGAATATTTATCGACGAATCTTTTAAGCAAAAAGTCATTCATTCTGACTCGCCTGAAGATATCTTGCGATTGATCATTGAGAAAGAAAAGGAATAATATCCCATTTTGTAGTAGGGGAAGATGTAAGAAGGAGCGATCATTATGGATTCAATGCATTTTTCAACAGCGACAATTGTTTTTATGATAATACTCTTTTTTGCCCTCCTCTTCGTATCGGCCTTTTTTTCGCTCACCGAAACTGCCCTTTTTTCCCTGAATAAGATACGTCTGGATTTTTTAATTAAACAAAAAAAAGATAAGAGGGCTGTCTCCATTTATAACATTATCAACGAACCTGACAGGCTTCTGAGCACCATCCTTACGGGAAACAATATTGTTAATACCATGGTATCAACGATAGGGACAACGATAGCGATTTATTATTTACACGCATGGGGAGTTATCCTGGCGCCTATTATTGTTGCCCTTGTCTTGCTCCTTTTTGGTGAGACATTTCCCAAGATGCTTGCAACTCAATTCCCTGAACAGTTTTCCCTGTGGATTGTTAAACCGTATGAGTGGATACGGTGGATTTTATCACCCAGTGTCACCTTGATTACGTACCTTACGTATCATTTTTTTAAATTATTCGGCATAAAGATAGAATATAAAAAGACGATTTTTAACCGGGAAGAGGTAAGGCATATCATAAAAGAAAGCGGTGAAACCGGGCTACTGGCTGAAGGGGAGCACAAGATTTTGCACAGGGTCTTTGAATTCAGTGACAAGCGTGCCAGAGAGATAATGGTGCCAAGGCATAAGATTGTTGCTATCAACGCAGACATGACCCGTGAGGATATTATCAGAATCGTTACCGAAGAAGGGCATACCCGGTATCCGGTATATAAAAATAACCTTAATGACGTTATTGGAATCATTCACGCAAAGTCTATTATTAACATGCTGGCAAACAATCCACTCTTTGTCCTCGAAGATCTTATGTTAGAGCCGTATTTTGTCCCGGAGGACAAGAAAATACGTACAATCCTCGCGGAATTTCAGCAAAAGGGGTTGCACATTGCGCTTGTTAAAGATACACAAGGGTTTGTTTCCGGCCTCATTCAGATAAAAGATATTTTAAAGGTTATTTTTGGAGAGTTAAGCGAAAGAAATATTCTCGAAATGTGAGACGGTAAAAATTTTATTTTTTTTCGTAACATTTTAGTTATTTGAAAAAGAATAAATCTTGTTAACCCGACCTTCGCAATTCGAGGGTAGATAAGCCGCTAAGCCAGTAAATTCAAGGGGTCATAAAAAAAGTCGGCACTACAAGCTGTTTTGGGAAATTAACCCCTTAACATAAATGGTTACAAGGAGATACATGCCAAAAAATAACAATTTTTGGAGGCGAATTGCGAAAGTCGGGTTAAGACACAATTTTATTAAACACTTGTATAAATGCCCGAAGGGCAGAAAGTGTATAGCCAGGGGTATAAGCCCCATGCTATATACTGAAAGCCCTTCGGGCCTGAAAATTGGCAGGTTTTTGTATATATCTAAACAAATGCCATTTTTCAAAAAACTAAACTGATACCTTTTTTCTAACAGTTGATGTAGTGTTTGTTTATGAGAGAAAGATTACTTCGCTTCGCTTGCAATGACAGAACAAAGCAGCAAAGATGGATTCTTATCCGTAATGAAAAAGCGCAATGTACAACGACAAGATGCGCAGTAACAGCTTGCAGAGTATAATCAAAGCACCATAGTGCGTGTTATT
Source organism: uncultured candidatus Brocadiaceae bacterium (assembly GCA_964370795.1). Lineage (GTDB taxonomy): Bacteria > Planctomycetota > Brocadiia > Brocadiales > Brocadiaceae > JAHFOW01. Next base: position 29,094 of record CAYJME010000008.1, on the reverse strand, counting down.
GCGAGGGTCTTTTCCGAAGTAATCTCAAAAGTACAATACGGCCACTCGCGACTCCCATTCGGGCTGTGCCAATCCAGCGCCTCGCATACCTGGCGTGATACCAGAGTTCTGGATTTTTGCCCGTTTTCTGCTATTATATGACGTATCTGTTCTATATTTGCTTTTGGAAATTCTTTCCCGCATATTACCATGCGGTTCATGTGCCATATTGCCCCCTATCGTGTTCTGTCAAAAAGACAGAACATGATAAGCTTGAAAAAGGGGCAATGGGGTTGTAGTTCTACAGGTATTTCTAGTTGGCTGAATTGTTACACCTTTTAACGCTATTTATTATTATGGAACTTCCTATTATTTCACTCAAAGCAAAAAGAAATTCGCTCCATCCATGGATATTCAGCCGCATGATCCGCCATCCTCAGAAGCGACTAAAACCAGGCGCACTGGTAGAGGTTGTTTCCAGAGAAGGGGATTTTATTGGCAGGGGTATCTACAATCAGCAAAGCAATATTGGTATCCGGCTCCTGACCGAGAATGAATCGGAAGCGCTGGACAATCAATTTTTCCACAAAAAATTTGAACAGGCCAAAGTACTTCGGGAACAAATCCTGGGAATCCATAAGGCCTCAAACTGTTATCGGTTGGTACATGGAGAAGGCGATGGCCTGTCGGGTTTAATTATTGATAAATTTGCCGATGTGTTTGTCGTTGAGCCATATTCTGCCGGATATGTTGGAATTATTGACTGGATTGTTTCGTCCCTGCAATCCCTGTATCCTGGCGCTCGAATTGGCGTCCGTCCTGACGAACGAACAGCACAAAAGGAAGGGGTGGATTTTTCAAAGGTGGCCAGGGAGTATCCATGCCCCAATTTTGTGGAAATAAAGGAAAATCAGTTAAGGATAAAGGTGAATCTCAAAACCGGACACAAGACGGGTTTTTTCCTCGACCAGCGTGAGAACCGTCTTACGCTTTCTCAGTATTGTCATGAGAAGGAAGTCCTTGATTGCTTTTGCTACACGGGCGGATTTGGCATTTCTGCGATGCTGGCCGGCGCAAAATCGGTTACGGGTATTGATCTGGATGAACAGGCATTGGAGACGGCGCAGGAAAACGCACGACTGAATGGCGTGAAAGTGGCTTTTCAACATACTAATGTATTTGACTATCTTCGAAAGATGGTCAGTCATGGTGGGCAGGCTGATGTTGTGGTGCTTGACCCTGCCAAACTTGCCGGGTGCGCAGAAGAGATTAAAAGGGCACAGAGAACCTATGGTGATATTAACCGGCTCGGTATGCAAGTTGTGAGACCTGGCGGTATCCTCTTAACCTGTTCCTGTTCCGGACTGGTTTCCGAGCGGGACTTTCTCTCTATCCTGACCCGTTCTGCCTCGGAGGCCGGTGTTGTTCTTCAGATATTCAAGATCACCGGCGCTTCATCAGATCACCCCTTTACTACAATTTTTCATGAGGGTCGTTATCTCAAGGCCGTATTTGCCCGGGTGTTTCCTCTATCAAAGAGACATGGTTCTGTCGTTACGGAAGATGTTTCAGACTGAAGTAAATGATTTGTAATACCTCACCGCAGCGGGCGCAGAGAACGAAGAAAGAAAACTAAATGGAAAATGAGAAACCAGGAAGATAATCAGTTCTGATGGGCAAAACTTCCAATCTTCGTAAAGAGCCTCCTTACTTAAGCGTTCTCTGCGGTGGTTGATTTGTTTTAATTATTTATACAAGCGTGATATCGAACGTCAGGTTTTCACCGGCTAAAGGATGGTTGGCGTCCAGCGTAACATCTGAATCAGAAATATCGATCACGGTAACGGGAACTATTTGCCCAGATTCATGACGCATTTGCAGTTGTAAGCCTAACCCGAGTTTTAAATCATTGGGGAATTCATTACGGTCCACTACCATTATCATTTCCTCACGGTATTGACCGTATGCCTCATCTGCCGGAATCTTTATCGTTTTCAATTCACCGGCTTTCATGCCAATGACGGCATGTTCAAAACCTGGAATTATCTCGCCACCGCCTATAGTAAACTCTAAAGGTTCGCGATCCCGAGAGGAATCAAATATCGTACCATCATCCAATTTTCCGGTATAGTGAACCTTCACAATGTCACCATGCTTTGCCTGTGCCATGGTATTTCTCCTTAGGTCTGTTTTTGTTTCAATGCACGAACAAGAGATCTCTTTACCGCATCTTTTATCCGGTAAATTTCATGAATCACGGCGAAATCTTAGAAACGTCTTCCGCCGCCGCCAGTTCTTCCCCTATTGCCCTGTCTTCCGCCGCCACCACCGCTACCACCACGACCACCACCACGACCACCTTCAGGGCGTGGGCGTGCCTCATTTACATTGAGTGGCCTTCCCTTTAAGTCCTTGCCATTTAAACCGTTGATTGCTGCCAATGCCTCAGCTTTTGTTGGCATTTCCACAAATCCGAATCCCTTTGATTCCCCGCTGAACATATCCTTTATTACCGTGGCTGTTTTTACCTGGCCAAAGGCCTGAAAAGCCTCTTGTAAATCTTCTTCTTTTACTTCGCGTGCTAAATTTCCCACAAAGATATTCATAACATATTTCCTTTCAAAATGGTGATATTTCACTCAAATATTGATACCTGCACTACTAATGTTTTTTTGTTGCGATTGAACCCTTTTAAAGTCTGTCAACTCCTTTTTATAAAATTTTAAAGTGTTTTTATATAAGGTCTTCACATTGGAGATGAAGTAATCTGACCAGGATTACGATATCCTTTTTTCTTGTAATGACAGAAATGACCACCCTGTCCGGAGAAAATCTGATTTCCGGCATTTGTTATTATGTGTTTTTACTCTTAACCCCGAAGGATACCATGAAAATCGAGAAGATACGATATTTTTCTCTGGAATGTCATCAATATTCAGAATGGTTATTTGACCCGTGCGGTGAGCTCAGGATCTGTCGGGAAGGTTATTAATATTTGTTCCTTTAAAATTAGTTTGGTGAGAAAATTAAAAGTAACGGTGCAAATGTCCTTTTTTAAGGACTATCATTTATAGCCTAAAACCGTTTCTATTGTCAAGGTATTTTTATTACTTCATAAAATTGATATCCCTTCAATAACCTTATTTTTTGTTATAAAACACTATTTCTGCATGCTCTTTTTATTGATTTCTTGCGCAGGATATTTTATCTTGTTTACCTGTCTGGTTTTTTGGGGTACATTATAACAATATTTTAAAAACATACCATCATTCTTATAAAATGCATTTTTTTGCCAACGATAAAAGGAGTTTAACAAGATGAGCGACAAACCAAATAAGATCATTTATTCCATGATGCGGGTAAGCAAGCATTATAACAAAAAGACCGTATTGAAGGATATATCCCTTTCCTATTTTTATGGCGCAAAGATCGGCGTACTTGGTCTTAATGGTTCAGGAAAGAGTTCCCTCCTGCGCATTATGGCGGGAGTAGATCATGAGTTTCACGGACAGGCAACCCTGTCAGCCGGTTATACCGTGGGGTTTCTCGAACAGGAACCGGTTCTGGATGATACGAAGACCGTACGCGAGATCGTTGAACAGGGTGTGCAGGAACTGGTCAACCTCCACAATGAATACAACCGGATAAACGATCAATTCTCAGAGCCCATGTCAGACAAAGAGATGAACAAACTCATTGAACAGCAAGGTGAGGTACAGGAGAAAATCGATACCCTGGGTGCGTGGGACCTGGATGCGCGATTGGAAATGGCAATGGACGCCTTACGCTGTCCCGAAGGAAATACACCGGTGAAGGTGTTATCCGGAGGAGAAAGGAGGCGCGTGGCGCTTTGCAGATTACTCCTCCAGGAGCCTGACATCCTTCTTTTGGATGAGCCTACAAACCATCTTGACGCCGAATCGGTTGCCTGGCTGGAGCATCATCTCAAAAATTATGCGGGCACTATCATTGCGGTAACCCACGACCGTTATTTTCTCGACAACGTGGCAGGATGGATACTGGAACTTGACCGTGGAGAAGGAATTCCCTGGAAGGGAAACTATTCATCGTGGCTGGAACAGAAACAGGAAAGACTCCGGCAGGAAGAAAATTCTGAGACAGAGCGGCAAAAGACCCTGCAACGTGAACTTGAGTGGATCAGGATGTCGCCCAGAGGACGGCATGCGAAGGCAAAGGCACGCATTAACTCTTACGAAAGCCTCCTGGAGCAAGAAAGCGAAAAACGCGCAAAGGACCTTAAAATCTATATTCCACCCGGACCGCGACTCGGAAATATGGTCATCGAGGCCGATGCAGTAAAGAAGGTATATGGCGATCGCATCCTGGTGGAAGATATGACATTTTCCCTCCCGCCCGGCGGGATTATTGGGGTTATTGGTCCGAATGGCGCCGGAAAAACCACCTTGTTCCGCATGATCACCGGCCAGGAAAAGCCTGATTCCGGCGCCATCCGGGAAGGTGCATCGGTAAAATTGGCCTATGCGGATCAGAGCCGTGAAACCCTTGACCCGAACAAGACGATCTGGGAGATCATTTCCGAAGAACAGGAAATTATCAAGCTCGGCAGCCAGGAGGTAAACTCCCGCGCCTATGTGTCGCGGTTCAACTTTTCCGGGACCGACCAGCAGAAGCCCGTTGGAAACCTTTCAGGGGGAGAACGGAACCGGGTACACCTTGCCTGTGTCCTGAAAAGAGGGGCGAACGTGTTGCTCCTGGATGAGCCAACCAATGACCTCGACGTAAACACCATGCGGGCGCTGGAGGATGCGCTGGAAAATTTCGCCGGCTGTGCCGTGATCATCAGCCACGACAGGTGGTTCCTCGACCGCATCGCCACCCACATCCTTGCCTTCGAGGGCGACAGCAAGGTTTTCTGGTTTGAAGGGAACTACTCGGAATATGAGGCGGATAGGAAGAAACGCCTCGGTGCCGCAGACGACCAGCCGCACCGTATCAAATACCGGCATTTGACACGGGCATAATATCACTGCAAAAGATAGCGGGGTCAAACCTTGTCTGTTGACAAACAAGGCAGAGAATGCTAAAGTAATACGCTTATTATGGCAAGACCTTTACGTATTGAATATAATGGAGCATGGTATCACTTTACCTGTCGTAGTAATGAGAGGGATGCTATATTTAAAGACGATGGAGACCGTGAAAGATTTTTGTGTATATTGCAAGAGAGTATGGGGAAATACAAGGTGCAATTACATGGCTATGTACTCATGGATGATCATTTCCACCTTATTCTCCATACACCACGGGGAAACCTTAACCGGTTTGCACAACGATTCAACACTGCTTACACAGGGTATTACAACAGAAGACACAAGCGAGTAGGGCATCTCTACCAGGGACGTTATAAAGCAATTCTTATTGATAAGGATTCTTACCTTCTGGAGCTTTCCCGTTATATTCACTTAAATCCTGTCAGGATAAAAAAAGTTTGTAAACGGGAGTTATCCGAACGGTTTGCTTGCTTACGTAACTATTGCTGGAGCAGCAATCGTGGATATGGATTAGTAAGATATCGGGAAGATTTTGTTTCTTACAGCAGCGTTCTTGGATATATGGGCGGAGATAATGTCAATGGACGTAAAAGATATAGGGCTTTTGTTGAAGAAGGACTCAAGAAAGGAATTGAATCGCCTTTTAAAGACGTTAAAGGGCAAGTAGTTCTTGGTAAAACGGGTTTTGTTGATTGGGTTTATGAAAAGGTACTCAAGAAGGGCAACCTTGATTTAACCGAACAGTCAGGATCGGGGAAATTCATCAAAGAAATACCTGTGGACAAAATAGTGAATCAGGTATGTGAGACTTTTGCTGTTGAGAGGAATCATTTATTGAAACGCCGGTCAAACGCTCAAGAGGCAAGAATGGCGCTTATAGAATTGTGCTGCCGTTATTTAGTATTTCATAAAAGTTTAAGAGAAATAGGACAGGAATTAGGCGGCCTGACAGTTGGCGGTATGAGCCATACCAGGAAGAGATTAGAAGAGAGGCTAAACCGAAATAAATTTTTAAGGGCGCAGTTCAATCGGTGTGTTATTGCACTTGACAAATACAATACAATATAAAGATTCCCAAATGACACCTTCGGAAAAAATGAATGTTTTAGTGAACTCTATTTAAAGGTTTTTTATGGAAATCAGGAAATTTAAAAAGCTTTTCGTTGCCAACCGTAGTGAAATAGCGATACGGGTCTACCGGGCAGCGCATGAACTTGGCATAAGAACCGTGGCGATATATTCCCACGAAGACCGCTTCGCACTTCATCGATTTAAGGCTGACGAGGCGTACCAGATTGGCAAGGGTAAAGACCCGGTCAAGGCTTATTTGGATATCGATGGAATCATTCATCTTGCCAAAGAGAAGGAAGTTGATGCCATCCATCCGGGCTATGGGTTTCTCTCTGAGAACGCAAACTTCGCCCGTGCCTGCGAAAAGGCCGGCATCGCCTTTGTCGGTCCCCGTCCGGAAATTCTTGACATGCTTGGCAATAAAACCTCGGCCAGAGAAATCGCCGGGAAGTCGCACGTCCCCATACTTTCCGGAAGCGATCATCCCTTGAAAAGTCTGGATGAGGCCAATGCCCTCTGCGCCAAAATGGGGTATCCGGTTATCATCAAGGCTGCCCATGGCGGTGGTGGCCGCGGCATGCGCGTGGTTCGCAGTGAGCTGGAATTGAACCATCGCCTTCATGAGGCACAGCGCGAATCTATGGCGGCCTTCGGTTCTGACGAGTGTTTCATAGAAAAATACGTCGAAAAGGCGCGCCATATTGAGGTGCAGATTCTCGGTGACAAGCACCATAATATTGTACACCTCTTTGAACGCGACTGTTCCCTTCAAAGGCGCCACCAGAAAATTGTTGAAATTGCCCCGGCGCAGAACCTCGCCGAAGACGTCAGACAGGGCATCTGTGATGCAGCCGTAAAAATATGTAAATCGGTAAACTATGATAACGCCGGCACCGTGGAGTTTCTTCTCGACACAGAAACCAATAAGTATTACTTCATCGAAATCAATCCCAGAATTCAGGTGGAACACACCGTCACCGAAACTATTACCGGTTTCGATCTGGTGAAGAGGCAGATATTAATCAGCGAAGGCTATTCCCTTAACTCGCCTGAAATCCGTATACCGAACCAGGAAACGATTCAGATCAATTGCACGGCCTTCCAGTGCCGGCTTACCACGGAGGACCCCTCCAACAAGTTTATCCCGGACTACGGACGCATTCAGCATTATCGCTCTGCTGGCGGGATGGGCATACGTCTTGACGCCGGTACGGCGTTCTCCGGCGCCATCGTAACACCTTACTATGACTCGCTGCTGGTGAAGGTCACGGCCTCCGGTCTCTCTTTTGAAGACGCAGTGCACCGTATGGACAGGGCGTTGCATGAGTTCCGGATTCTCGGCGTGAAAACCAATATCCCGTTTCTCATTAAACTGATCAACCACAAAGATTTCATGAAAGGCACGTGCACCACGCGTTTCATTGACGAAAATCGGGAGATATTCCGCTTTTCACACCGCAGGGACCGTGCTACCCACATCATGCGTTTCATGGGAGACGTTCTGGTCAACGGTCATCCCCTTATTAAGGAAATGCCAAGAACCATATGCCGCCGTGAAGCGCCGGCGCCACCCGTTGATAGCAAAAACCTACGACCCAAAGGCAACCGGGATCTTCTTATGGAAATGGGACCGAAAAAATTTATCCGGCACGTCCTCAGGGAGAAAAAACTCCTGTTGACGGACACGACGTTCCGCGATGCTCATCAGTCCCTGCTGGCCACCCGCATGAGAACCATGGATATGCTGAAAATAATTGAGGTCTACTCCAGGAACCACGCCGATTTCTTTTCAATCGAAATGTGGGGCGGAGCAACCTTCGACACCGCCATGAGATTCCTCAAAGAGTGTCCCTGGGAACGGTTGCGCTCCATGCGAAAACTGGCGTCCAACGTACTCTTCCAGATGCTGCTCAGGGCTTCAAATGGCGTCGGTTATACCAACTACCCTGATAACGTCGTCAAGGCGTTCATCAAACAGGCTGCGGAAAGCGGGATAGACGTCTTCCGTGTCTTTGACTCGCTGAATTGGGTCACCAACATGAAAGTGGCTATGGACGCCGTGCTGGAAACCAATGCCATCTGCGAAGCCGCCATCTGTTACACCGGAGATATCCTGGATCCAAAACGGACCAAGTACACGCTGGACTATTACGTCAAAATGGCAAAAGAACTGGAAGGCCATGGGGCGCACATTCTGGCAATCAAGGACATGGCAGGCCTCCTGAAACCGTATGCCGCCCACAAACTGGTGAGCGCGTTGAAGTCAGAACTGAAAATTCCCATTCACCTTCATACCCATGACACATCAGGCGGTCAGATCGCCACCCTTATAAAGGCCGCAGAAGCTGGTGTAGACATTGTGGATGTTGCTATGGGCTCTCTTTCCGGGTTGACGTCACAGCCCAACCTGAACACCCTGGTAGAAATGCTGCGTTTCCACGAGCGCGACACGGGCATGGACTTCAAGGCGCTGGGGCTGCTCTCAGACTACTGGGAAGTGGTTCGGGAGTATTATGCGCCGTTTGAATCCATTCAGAAGGCAAGCACTGCCGAGATCTACCACCACGAAATCCCCGGTGGCCAGTTTACCAACCTTTTCCAGCAGGCACACTCCATGGGGCTGGCGCACCGCTGGCATGAAATCACCGACGTCTATGCGGACGTCAACCACCTTTTCGGAGACATTGTGAAAGTCACCCCATCCTCGAAGGTTGTCGGTGATATGACGCTCTTCCTGGTAACAAACAACATCAATGCGCAAGATATCGTTAGCGGCGGTCGGGAGATTTCTTTCCCCAACTCTGTCATCGAATTTTTTGAAGGCCGCCTCGGCCAGCCAACGGGTGGGTTTCCGAAAGATGTGCAGGATAAAATCCTGCGCGGGGCTATCGCCTCCATGGAAAGGCCCGGCGCCAATCTGCCGCCTGTGAACCTTGACGAAATCAAAAAAGAAGTGGAGTCGAAAATATCCAGAACCATCACCAACGAAGAACTCATGTCCTACCTGATGTATCCGGACGTCTTTATTCAGTACGCCGATCACAGAAAGAAATACGACGACGTTTCCGTCATCCCCACAGACGTATTTTTCTATGGATTGCCCATGAACGAGGAAGTCACTATCGACATTGAGGAAGGAAAGAGCCTGATTTTCAAACTGGTAGCCATAAGTCCGCCCAATGAGGAAGGGAACTGCACCATCTTCTTCGAGCTGAACGGCCAGCCGCGCGAAGTCGTCATCGCCAATCGCAAGGTGGCTGCCTCGGTAATCCGGCGTCCACGTGCGGAAGAAGGAAATATCAAACACGTCGGCGCACCCATGCCGGGTATGATCGTCAATGTAAAAGTGGCCGTCGATAGCAAGGTCGCCAAAAACGACCCGCTCCTGATCATGGAGGCCATGAAAATGGAAGCGACCATTTACGCCGAACACGACGGCGAAATTGGCCAGGTGCTGGTGAAGGCAAAAGATTGCGTCGAGGCTGGGGATTTACTGATTGTTTATAAGTAATTATGCAGGAGAATGTGACCCCATTGATTGATTTGTTTGAGGTGAAAAGACTATGAAGATATCTGTGAAAATTGAAATATTTAAGGAAGGTGATGCTTACGTTGCATTAGCGCCGGATATTAATGTTTCTAGTTTTGGAGAAACAGTTGAAGATGCGAAGAAATCTATAAAAGAAGCCATCGGGATTTTTGTAGAAGAATGTCAGGAAATAGGCACGCTGGAGGATGTATTAGAAGAATCGGGGTTTTCAAAATTAAATAATACCTGGGAATCAAGAAAACCTGTCTCAGAAGAAAACATTGCGTTTGCCCTGTAAATTAAAATGTCAGAAAGCAAAATCACCCCGATCCATTATAAAACATTAATAAAAATATTTGAACTCGATGGCTTTGTTGTAAAAAGACAGAAGGGCGGTGTAAAAAGACCGCTTGTTATAAAGACCAGCCCAAGACTTGTTCCTGTAACACATATTCGCACAAATATGACAACTGCTGGAATGACAAGAGAGCGTTACTTCGAACTTTTGGAAATAGCAAAATGACTAAACAAGAAAACCCCGGGGTTACCTATTGACAAGCTGTCCGAGAATGCGTTTACATCGCAAGGTGACAGCCTCGGTAATCAGGCGTCCCCGTGCGGAAGAAGGAAACATCAAACACGTCGGCGCACCCATGCCGGGCATGATCGTCAACGTAAAAGTGGCCGCCGATAATAAAGTCGCCAAAAACGACCCGCTCCTGATCATGGAGACAATGAAGATGGAAGCGACCATTTACGCCGAACACGACGGCGAAATTGGCCAGGTGCTGGTCAAGGCAAAAGATTGCGTCGAGGCCGGGGATTTGCTGATAGTCTACAAGTAATTATGCTGAAGAATGTGGTCTGGCTTGAGAAGAAAAGGAAATGGCCGCATCTTAAATAATAAATAATGGCAGACTACAATATTTAATTTTTAAGACGTGACCGTTTTCATAAAGTAATGACGCTTTTTAATTTTGCGCAGAGAATAAAAGCAAACCTCGAAGAAGATAATAAAGAGATAGCGCAACATGGTTATACGCAGGCTATAAGGGGAAAAGAGTTATCAGCAATTATTGAAACTATATTTTTAGATTTATACTCCTCAATTGATTGCACAATACAAGTCATAAATTTTATCTTTAAAAAATATAGTGGAGTCAAGAACTCAACCCGTAAACTTTTTGAAAATGCTTTGAAGGATAAAATCGACAAAAGAGTTCCAGAATCAATAAGAATGGCTTTGAAGAATGCCACCTGGTACGATGAGTTTAGAAAGATTAGAGATGAGTTAACGCATTCAGACATTGGAACCTGCCATCTCGACAAAAACACAGGGAAAGTATTTTATATGCATAGCGGGCTCGGAACTGTTAGTAAGGCTTCGGTAATTGAAGATATTTTTAAAAAATTAGCAGGTCTTATAAAAGATGTAAACATACTTTTGGGGCAAGTTTACCATTCGCTTAATTCACAACTTTCTGATAAAGAAGTTCGGCAGTTGTGCGGTATTTTTGGTGGTAGGATTTACTCTCGTTTTGTAAAACCCAGTGAGGCAGAAGATTTTAATAGTGGAAGATGTGAAGCATTCCAGTGGTTTGAAAAAGACGAAAATCCAACCTGTCCATTTGTTGATAATTGTGGCGCATATAAAAATTCAAAATGCTAACAAATCATTCCAGCGGATGGGCTACGCCCGTTGCTGAATTCCAACGTTATGCAAACCAAGTACTATTGGAGACAAAGATGGATTTGAACTCAAAAGAAGAACTTATAAAATCTCTGGAAACATCGGGATGGAACTTGAGTAATGAACGAGATTTTGTGGAAAATTTGTACATTGGCAGATTTAATTATTTTTTAGTTGTCTTTTCTCTTTTTATTACTGCTGGATTTGCGAATAACTTTAATAATTTCAAATATCTAGTTTTTTATTTTGGAGCATTCATTCTGTTTCTTGTTTGGCTGATATTATATCGAGGATATAAAAAACATGATCGTATCATGCGAATTATATTCAATGATAAAAAAGATCATCCGGCATCAAAGATAGAAGCCATTTTAAAGATAGAAGGCTATAAGCCTCGATATAAGGTTTCAAGATTAATGGGTGTCTATATCCCATGGATTTGCATTATATTTCTTTTAACCGCCGTTATTCTTATCAATGTTAATGTTTTGAAATAAATATTTTGTCATTTTTTGGATAACAAGCCACTCCATCGGACGAGGTACAGCCGTGCCGCTGACTTTAGACGTTCGGCGTCTCCGCGAAGGTCTCAGGGTCAAACCTTCATATTTCAATTATTGAGGGGGTTGAGAGCCTAACAAAATAATCCGGCGGATGCGGTAAACCGCCCCGCTGATTTTAATCGTTAGGGCATGTTTTTGTGAAAAGTTGTAAAATTTAAATATGAGGTGTTCATAATGAGGCCGAATGAAATTGTAAAAGGGGTAGATAAGTTGTGTCTAACGAAGAAATTAATATTAGTTGAGGATATTTTGGATGGTATTGCCAGACATAATGCTGAGCTACCAATGCCAGAATGGCAAAAAGCTGAGTTAGATAAAAGATACAGTGAATATAAAGGTGGAAGGTTAAGCCTCCATGATTGTGAAGGTGTACATAAAGAATTAGCCTCGTAGAGGCGGTCTGTTTGTAGAACTAAAATGTATACCCCGAAACAAAACTCCGTAGTAGCGACCTGTAAGCATAAACAGGCCGCTACTACGGAGCTAAAAACATTTTTGAAAATTCATTTCTACCATTTAACTTCTCTCGGCCGTCAAGTTGTTGCCCTCGGTCTTAAATTCAAAGAGTTTGCTGTTATTCCAGGGCTCGCAGTTTTCTCGTTCCAACGTTTTACGTTGGAACGCAATTGTTTGACGCATAGCGTCTCAGTGCACGCTCCAACTCGGAGCATTGGAGCGAGAGGATGATTGTCTTGCTCTGTTCACCATGATAAAAGGGACAAACCTTTGTCGTCTAAGTATACCTGTTGCTTGCATTTCCTTGCTCCATATTTTCGACATACTTCTTTATTTCTTCTGTAAAGATTTTGATTCCTCTTTCCCCGCATTTTATCAGGCCAGCATCAGGGACAGGTTGGACTTTTTCCATTTCTGCCTTTTCTCTGCTTGCGGATAAGGTCTTCAAAACTTTTATTTTGTTTCATTTGACATAGTCTTATTTTCCTTCTCGAAACTCTTCAAATATTTAAAATAATCTCCATCTGTGGTGAGGATGAGTTGGGTTTGTTTGTTGAAGGTTGATTCATACGTCTCCAGGGTTTTTGTGAAGGAATAAAATTCAGGGGCCTTTTCGTACGCCTCGGCATAAATTTTTATTGCCTCGGCGTTGGCCTGTCCTTTAATTTCCTCGGCGGTACGATACCCTTCCGATTCTATGCGTTCCAGTTCTCTCTTCATGGAACCCAGGATTTCCGCCTCTTCTTTCCGTCCCTCAGATTCGTATTTGTTCGCAATACGTATACGCTCAGAACGCATGCGGTCGTATATCTTGGGGATGACGGCCTCGACGTAATTGATGTATCTGATACGGACGTCTACCAATTCAATTCCATAGCGGCCTTCCAGCGCCCGTGTGGCCATTTTCCGGATTTCTTCAACGATTTTATCGCGCCCCATTTTGATCAACACCTTTTTTTCCTCTGCTTCTTCGAGTTCCTTTGTTGTGTATTCGAGCTTGCGATTGGTATTTCTTAAGACCTCTTTTAAGGTGTAAGCGCTTACCACGTTTTTAACGGCTGATTCAATAACTTCATCCAGCACACCCTGTCCGCGCTCCTCAGTTCCCAGTGATGTGTAAAATTTAAGGGAGTCGGTGATCTTCCACCGCGCCCATGCGCCAACCCCGATATTTTCCTTGTCCCTCGTGAGGATATCGCTTGGTTCACCGCTCCATTCAAGCAGTCGTTTGTCAAAATATTTGATCTCCTGGATAAATGGGGCCTTGACATAAAGTCCAGGTTTTGTAACCGTTCGAACGGGTTTTCCAAATTGTGTGATCACCGCTTGAAATCGTATGTCTGCAACATACAAAGATCCTTTTAAACATATCAAGAACGCCGAAACGGCAATAATAATGGAAATGATCATGGACTTCTTCATTTCTTTTCCCCTTCCTCGTTGAACTTCAGTATAGGCAGTAACCCTTTTAAATCTTTATCAACGATGTATAATTTTTCACATTTCGGGATGGCCTTTGCCATGGTTTCCAGGAAGAGTCTTCGCCTGGTTACATCCTCTGCCTTTTTGTATTCTTCATAGACGGCAAGAAATGCCTTGATATCACCCGTGGCCTCATTTACCCTTCGGATTCGGTATCCTTCGGCCTCTTTGATAACTTGTTCTTTCTTTCCTTCGGCGGCAGGGAGAATTTTATTTTTTTGTCCCTCGGCATCGTTAATGATTCTATCGCGGATTTGGATTGCCTGGTTTACCGCATTAAAAGCATCTTTTACTGGTGGGGGTGGATCAACACCCTTAAGGAGCACCGTCTGGATGTCAATGCCACAATGAAAACTGTCCAAAATCTTCTGGATGTCCTCCTTTGCCTTTTGCTCTATTTCCGTCCTGCCAATGGTGAGCACTTCGTCGATAGATAGATCACCAACCAGGGTGCGCATGACAGCCTGTGAGACGCCGCGTATTGTTTCCTGAACGGTTCTCACGTTAAAAATATATTCTTCCAGTGCTTTTATTTTGTACCGGATAACCCACTGTACCTCAGCACAGTTTAAGTCGCCCGTGAGCATCAGTTTTTCTTCTCTTGCATCAGGATGTGTATAATTATCAGGACTGGAAAGGCCACGTGGCTCTGTCCTGAATCCAAATTCTTCGTTATAGATGCGTTTGACTTCGCCCTTGATTATTTTGTCGATACCATACGGAACTTTGGAGTGAAGCCCGGGACCAACCGTTTCAATGTATCTGCCGAATCTCAGGATAACGGCTTCCTCATTGGCCTTTACGGTATAAAATACCGTATAGCCTGTGATAATAACAAAGATGATAATCAAGACGGGCGGTATATATTTTTTGATTGTGTTCCACGGTATATCACGGAATTGTATTTCTTGTGGTCTTCTAAATGGTCCATAGTCAGGCATGGTGTGTCCTCCTTTAATGACGGTTGTAAAAATTTTACTGGTTTTTAGAGATAATATGTCTTTATTCCCATAGATGTCAATAAAAATACGGTGATGGTTGAAATTAATAATAGACAAACGTCTTGATTTGGCCAACATAAGCGCAATTGCCATTCACGTTGAGCGCGCAAAGAATTTGGATGGGCAGTCGCCCGGTCTTCCTGTACAGTCAACGCAAAAGAAGGTTGTCATTGCGAAGGCTTTGCTTGTAGCAATCTCACATGAGAAAGATTGCTTCGCTCTGCTTAAGAAGGTACAAGCGGTTCTCGATAGGTGGAAGAACTGACAAAAAGGGCTGATGATGCCCTATCTCTGGCAAGGCAGAAATCGTGTCAAAATAGAAGAATACACAGAACCAGTTTTTACACCCGTGATAAAACCCTGGTAATTTCATCAGTTTTAAACACGGGCATCTTTGAAAGCTTATCTTTTTTCAAAAGTTTTAATCCTTCGCTTTTTTGTGTGAGCTTACCAATCAGGGTACATTCGGTACCATTTTTATCAAGGGTGGCAATAACCTTCTTTGAATCTTTTGGATCGAGCGCAATGAGCAATGCCCCTGATGCAATAAGGCCGAGCGGATGGATATTGTATAAAGTACAGATTTGTTCCGTTTCTTTATAACACGGAATCTTTTCCATATCAATGACAGCCCCGGTGCCGGATGCCACTGTTAGTTCAAGAACTCCCGTTGCCAATCCGCCCTCTGTTGGGTCATGCATGGCGTGGATATGAGCCACTTTATTGGCTAATAAGGCGTCCTGGACGATACTGAGCCCTGGTTTGTCAATGAATTTCTGTGCCCTTTTGACGAACTGCTTGCCAAATATTTTCGTAATTTCCGAAGCCTTTTCCCGTGCAATGATAGAGGTTCCTTCTATGGCTATTCCTTTGGTCAGCAAAAGGTCATCGCCAGGACGTGCATGATTCTTTATTACAAGCTTATTTTTTTCAACTTCGCCCAGCATGTGTCCAATGACGATAGGACGGTCGATCTTATAAGTAACTTCCGTGTGGCCGCCGCACAGGGTGATGTTGAGTGTTTGAGTTGCTTTGATAATATCGAGAAAAATTTCTGTTGCGAGTTTTGCGTTTGTCTTCCTTTCCGGCAATAGGACGGTTGCCAGAAACCACTTTGGCGTGGCCCCCATGGTGGCGATATCGTTGGCGTTTATATTAACGGCATACCACCCGATGCGATGTGTGGTAAAGGTGACGGGGTCTGTCTTGGCCACGAGATACTTTTTACCAACGTCTATGACGGCGGCATCCTCACCAATTCGTGGGCCAATAAGTACCCTCGGGTCGTTTAGGGGATTTAATGCAAATAGTTTTTCAAGCAGACGATAATCAAGTTTCCCAACGGGAAAATATTTCATAGTTATAGGATATCCCGTATGTCCGACAAACCAATCTGTTCTCGACTCATAAAAGGCTCGCCATAGTCGGCTCGTATTAAATTACCATAATATTGATTTCTTGCCATAATTGAACTGCTAATATATTTCCATCTCGCATCGTCATAGGCAAATTGAGACTGATATACCCGGGCAATCTGGAGTTTTTTCTCAAATTCCTTACTGATGTCCAATACAAATGAGGGTGTAACATGAAGACGGAAGTGTGAACATAAGTAATAAAAGATGTGCGTAGGATAGAATGGTTCTCCGGGGATATCCGATTTTGTCAGTTTTGCATAGAATCGACCGGCTTCACCAACTAGGGTAGCCTGAACATGGTCTGGGTGGGCGTCAATCCAGTAAGGAAGGAAAAGTATCTGAGGACGTATATTCCGGATCACCGCGGCAACCTTTTTGCGCGCTTCAATGGTGTCCATCAGGTAGCGATTGGGCAAATCGAGCACTGTTCTGCTTTTTACGCCAAGCATGAGAGCGGCATGTTCACATTCTTTTTTGCGAATTTCAGGACTTCCGTGGGGGGTAGGTTCGCCGTTGGTCAGGTCAAGGATGTGTGCTTCATATCCAAGGGTTGCCAATTTCAGGATAGTTCCGCCCATGCCGCCTTCTACGTCGTCAGGGTGGGGGCCAATAGCAAGAATGGTCTTTATGTTCTTTTTCATGGATTTCGTGAATTTATTGGTTCTCAGACCACGCTGAAATATTTCGGTAGAATTATTATGAGAAAAGGATACCACCTGTTAATTAAATAAATCAAGAAATTTCCCGATTTAACAAAAAAACACTTGACCAGAACAAAAAAATGTGTTCAGATTTTGGGTAATTTCTCAGTACAGTTCTAAGACTTTATAACTGATCTCTATTGAAACAGAACCAAAAGGGGGCGCTTAAAAATAATGAACATACCAGACGAACTATTTTACACAAAGACTCATGAATGGGTAAGAAAGGTAAATCAGAAAGAAATAATGGTGGGCATTACTGACTTTGCACAACAACAACTCAAGGACATTGTTTTTGTGGAATTGCCTAAATTGGGAAAGGAATTAAAGATGGGTGCGCCCTGTGCAGTTATTGAGTCAGTAAAGGCCGCTTACGATATTTATTCTCCACTATCTGGTAAAGTTACGTTGACAAACAAGGCTATTTTGGAAAAACCACAGTTAGTAAACGAAGACCCCTATGGCGTAGGCTGGTTAGTTCAGTTAGAGTTTTCCAACCCGGACGAATTTGAGAATCTTTTGAACCCGGGTCAATATCGGGTTGCCTGTGAGTCTGAGGCTGCACACTAAATTTGACATTAATGTATTTAGTCTCCTCCCAGGGAAGGGAGAGGTACGGAAATATAACGTTTCTAATACAGAGAGATTAACGTACGAGGTGTTAGTTGATATTGCTGGAGCTATTTAAAAGTTAAGCCTCTTGGTATATTTTTAATATTTGGTTGACAAAAATATTTTTAATGATATAATGCACTGCGAACTGATTAATTATTTATAAGGAATTTGTGTGCTTGTGATGTTTAAATAAAAATTTAAGCACGAACATTACGATAAAGGCTAACCTTAAGCGATTAGGGGGCGCAAAGTAGAGGTATCTTTATAATGTTAAATTGTAAAGATAGCCATACTGCCGAGGAATGTTTATGAAGTCAAAATTAAGAGCTAGAGACACCCTGCTATAAAGTAGCCATGCAGTCGAAGAATGGTTTACGGCAGGGTTTTTTTGTTGTATATCTAACGGTTTTATGGTTAATGGAGGTATGTGTTTTATATTTTGGTTGGACGGGTGGAATGCATAATCTCTTTTTCGATGCAGTGATTATTGTTGAAGCATTCGTTGGGATGGGCGGTGATTAATTTTTATTGGTTGAGAGTTGTGCGGTTGGTAAATATTCGACTTGTTGATTGGGCGTAAGGCAAATTTAGGTAATTTAGGTAATAATATTTTAAGGAGGGAGGAAGCTCATGGTGACCGATAAGAAGGCCTTATTCAATAATTGGTTATCTTCTCATGGCGTATCATGCAAGATAAGCAGCTTTGCTTTTTTGAGTGTTGTGCTGATATCGGTTGTGGTATCCGGTATTAGTTTTGCCAAAGATAGCGAGGATATCGGGAAGATCCGGTCTTATTCTGGAGATGTTTGGATTCAGCACGAGGGGGTTTTACTTGACGCAAAGACATCCAGGCTTAGCT
>CAYJME010000008.1:3891-10687 GCA_964370795.1 uncultured candidatus Brocadiaceae bacterium | reverse complement strand
TTTCCATTTTTACAGGATGGCGACAGTATTATAACGGGGAAGCGGGGGGGCGCAAAGATTGTCCTGGAAGATAAGGTGAAGGTGGATGTCGGGGAGCAGACCTCTCTGAAGTTTTACCTTACTAATAGGAGCGGAAAAGGGGAGGTTCGAGTGTTTGAGCTAAGGGAAGGTCGTATAGTTGCGAATCTTGCCAAGACAGGCTTTATGGCAACTGAGATAGACGTGAATGACCAGAGGATAATTTTGGATAGGCCTGCTAAAATAGATGTTTCTGCAAAGAGTAGCGAAGTGGCGTTTCGGGTAGAGCAAGGAGCGCCTCGGTTTGTGTATGCAAGGACGGGTCAGTCATTTGAGCTTTCGGCGGGGCAGTCAGTAACGATACCGAGGAACCAGGGTACATTTAGCGTGGCGGTGGGGGGGAAGAAGCCGTTTGAGATGAAATCGGAAGATGGATCGGTATTGAGGATTGGCAGTGGTGGTGAGGCATTAGTGCAGTTAGATGAATACAATGCAAGTATAACGACGACGAAAAAAGAAGGAATGCTGGTGTTTGCCAATGGGGTAGAGCAGGGCATATGGACGGCAAGTTTGAGTTTATCTGACCAGCACAAGACGACTATAGCAAGTGCTGCGACTGAGAGACCAATGGGGCGAACAACCGCGACTACCGTTTCAACAACCACGACCACGTTGCCAACGATACCGTCGGCGGTGCCGTTGTTGGTGCCGGCAACGATACAAGGTGGCGGCACGACATCAACCACATTATTTACAACAACGACCTCGACCGTAGTGACAACGACTACAACGGGGACTGTGCGTGGCGGTGGTACAACGACTACAACGGAACCTCCGGTAAGCTAAAGTCTTGAAGTAAAACCGTTTTTTGAGGGGCTGTGTATACCCTTCGAATTTATATTGACAGTGTTGCAATATTCTTGATGATAAAGGCTATAATAGTTTTATTTATTTTATATCTATAATAGGGAGGAAAAACCGATGAAGAGAAGAATGATAATGCCTGTTTTTGCATTGATGGCTGTGATGGGTGCATCGCTGGTCACCTCGGCCCTTGCGGAAAATGGTGGTGGGCCATTGTATGGTAATTCTAAGGGGCCTTTGGCTCCGAAAACAATCATTTCATGTGAAAAGTTTACTGACGTGAGGCACGTTGCAAATGGTGCGGCATTAAGAAATAAAAAAAATGGCGTAATACTTTTGAGGGGTGTTCCATCGAATAGCAATGTTTTAAAAGCTTATCTTTATTGGAGTTATATAGACAAAAACACTGTAGGTGCAGCTACATCTAAGGCTAAATTTAGAAATAAACCTATTACAGGTAATAAGATAGCGGATAATTTAAACCCTGGCTGGAAAAATCCTGGATGGGTGGGCGATGGTGGTACGCACACATACAAAAAAGATGTTACTGATTTTGTAAATGCATTTAATAATCCAAATAGAAATTATGCATTTGCATTTAAGGATTTTGATGATGCAAACTCAGGTGAAAATCCATGGTCTCCGGCAGATTATCACGAGATAAAGCTTGAAGGTGCGTCTCTTCTTGTTATTTACACAAATGCTACAGATGAGTTTTCAACAACTGGCAAGCAGATTTTTCTTTACGATAAATGTTTGAATAATACAGGATTTTTTGGTTATCAGTCACTTATTTTAAAACATCCAAGCATAAGTGGTGAAGGTCTTTTTACCATGTGTGGAGCTGATGGACAGCGTGGTGTGACCGGATATGATAACGGCGATCAAGGTTCTAATCGATTCTCTAATGAAAAAACATTTTTCAATGGAATTCAGATTGCCGGTCCTCCTGTTGCCGCAAGCGACTGGGATGGAAGTGCGGGATTACCACTTACCCAGCTCTGGGACGTTCATACGCACGTAGTTGGATTTGGGGCAAGCCCTATTAATACATCTGCGTTAGTATATAAACCAGTTTGTGAAGACGCTTGCGCAGGAGATACTGTTGTTGATGCGCTTGTACCGGTATTCTTTGTACTTGAAAAATAAAGTCTCGTGTAGAAATTAAAACTGATAAATTACGTAAACAAAGGGTAGGAAGATCAGCAGAGTCTTTCCTACCCTTTTTTATTTGGACAGATTAGTACTCGATCGTAATGACAAATAATCTATAAATGTTCTAATGAAATACTGTGTAGTCGAATAATGGCGGTGGATTGGTAGGCATTGATGGATGCTTGCTGTGAGATTTATATATTTCAGTAGTATGGTAAAGCGGGCAGCCCGGTTTTATGCTATGAAAAATCCAGCTTCCAAAATAGGCAAAACACACAAGGGTTATCCAAAAGGACTTGAGAAACTCTGAGTATTTTTTATCTTTTGTATAACGTTCGAGCCCTTTTGTTGCCAGGGTTATTAATGCCGGGTTTATCAGGATGTCATTCGTGCCCGGAGCAGTATTGTAGCCAATTAAATTGATAAGTATTCCAATGACTGCACTCATAAACAAGGAAAGATACAAATTCTCTTTTACAACGATGATACTAACAATAATTAATGCATGAGATATTAATGATTCTATTACAAGAGGCAGGCTTCTATAAAATTCGTAAGAAGTGATTAAATAAGGAATAAGAAAAATGAACACGATGTAATCACTTTCTTTATTCTTGTTATAAGCTAATAAAAGAAATAAGGTGGTTGGGCCGATAAGTTTTAGGACGTCATTGTCACTCAAATAACCGATGTCGCCAAAAAAAATACAGGCAACGCCAATAAAAGACGCCAGATACAAAAGAAGTGTTACTTTATACTCTAATTTCATTATCCATCGCACCAGGAGGAAGATAAAAATTGATTTTAGAGTCATGAAGCATTCTTTGAGCCAGAATACTTCCTCGTATATGTAAACCAGATCCTCTATAAAATTGATAATAAGTTCCATATATTATAAAATCGTGTATTTTGGTTGTTGTTGTGGTATTGTAACTATAAAATGGCTTCCTATTCCTACATTGCTCTCAACTTTAACAGACCCATGGTGGAGTGTAACTATGTGTTTAACAATGGAAAGCCCCAATCCTGTTCCCCCCATCTCTCGTGACCGGGCAGGGTCAACCCGGTAGAAACGCTCAAAAATTCGGGGTTGGTGTTCTTGTGGTATACCAATACCCGTATCTGATACTACAAAACGAACCGACTCATTAACGGGTTCTACCTTCAAGTATATCTGCCCACCTTTTGGTGTGTATTTTGCTGCGTTATCAAGTAAATTGGTCAGCAATTGACGTAAGAGATAGTTATCTGTTTCTATAGCTGGTATATATTGTGGCATCTGCAAATCAAAAGTTTGATTCTTTTCGGCGCAAAGATCTTTGTAATGGGTAAAGATGTTTTCTATACAAGGTTGGATGTCTATCCTGTGCAGTTCTATTTTAAGGTCGTTAGAATCTAATCTGGATAATTCTAAAATATCCTTGATAAGATTATCAAGTCTCTCTGTGTGCCGCTTAATGATATTAAGAAATTCCTGTGTGTGTTCCCCTCCTGGTGTGCAGTTTTCGAGAAGCGTTTCAACAGAACCTTTAATGGATGCAAGGGGAGTTCTCAATTCGTGAGATACATTGGTAACAAATTCTCTTCGAGTGTTTTCCAGTTTCCGTAATTCTGTTATATCGTGAAATACGAGGAGGATACCTCTTGTATCTTTATCAATCTGAATAGGCGAAAGGTGTGTCTGGAGGAGTCTCTTTTTCGGTGAAAGAATTTCTATTTCAGAAACTTTTGATGATTGTGACTTATCTCCGCTCTTAGTTGAGGCATGGATTATCTCTCTCACCAGTTGCCGTAATTTCTCATTACGTATTTTTTCCCACAAGTAATCCTTATTTAACATAACCCTTGATATTCCAAACATGGTTTTCGCTGCGTTGTTGATAAGAATTATTCTTTCCTGAAGATCTGTTGTAATGATTGCGTCAATCATATTGGCCATGATTGCATCCATTTTATTCTTGTCGTCGAAAATGGTTTGCATCTTCGTTTGGAGCTCAACGCCCATTGCATTAATTGCATTTGCCAGATCGCCCATTTCACCGGAAGTAATAACTTTTGCTTTGCTTGTAAAATTACCCTGTGCAAAGTTTCGCGCTATCTGTGTAATACTGAGTAAAGGAGATGTACTTATTCGAAAAATGACAAATCCAACGCCTACGGTTGCAACAAAGGTAAGAATTATATATAAAATTATAATTGTATCGGACTCCATGTTTTTCGTTAAAAAATTTTCATGATAGCCTTTTAAGAATCTACTCATAAAATACCCCATCAGTGCAAGACATCCGATGAGAAGGACAACGTAGCTTGTAAATATTTTCCAGAATAACTTGTTTTTAAACATTCACGATTGTTCCTTAAATTTGTACCCAATCCCACGTATTGTAATAATATAATTTGAGAATGCCTTTAATTTTTTTCTGAGCGAAGCTATATGCACATCAATAGTTCGGTCGATAACAATTGTCTCAGACCCGGAAACCACGTTAATTAAATCATCCCGGGTAAATACACGGCCCGGGTTGCTGACAAGCTGGTGAAGAATTTTGAATTCCGTGAGGGTCAAAGGGACAGGGTTGTTCTTTATCGTTACCTCATGTTTGTATACATCAAGAGTAAGTTCGCCTATTTCAATATGGTCTTTTATTATCGAAGAGATTTGTGTTCTCCTGAGTACTGCTTGTACTCGTGCAACAAGTTCTTTCAAGCTAAAGGGCTTTGTAACGTAATCATCAGCCCCTAGTTTTAAACCCAGCGTTACATCAACTTCTTCCCCTTTCGCCGTCAGCATTACTACAGCCGTGTGAGCAAGTTCAGGGGTTGTTTTTATTTTTTTGCAAACCTCAAACCCATCTATTCCTGGTAACATTAAATCCAGAATAATAAGTTCGGGCCTTTCTCTCCGCGTTAAAAATAAAGCATCCTCGCCATTTGTTGCAGTTAAAACTTTATAACCATCTTTTTCGAGATGAAACCGAATTAATTTTAATAAGTCTTCTTCATCATCTACAACAAGTATTTTTTCTTTAGGCATAGCATTTTCGCTATAATTTAACGCGGAGACCAGAGAATATATAAATAATATTATCCTTTATTTAATGGATATTGTAAAGGTTAAATGGAGGGTATAAGAAGGATGTAAAGGGCAGATAAAGACTTTTGGTTTCTCATTAAAAGGTTATTTTATTCATTGACCGGATAAGAGATATTGCTTTATAATAATAAGCTATTATTTTTCAGCCACAAATGCGCACATTTAAGCAGGGTGGATTCGTGTCCATTCGTGCTCGTTGTTATTGAGTATTAAACTTTAGAGAAATTTTAAAATATTCCTGTTCATGAAAGGTTTGTGTTGATGAAGCGTTGTATAGTATATCTCGTGGGGGCAGGTCCTGGCGATCCCAAGCTTATTACCGTAAGGGGGCTGGAGTGCATCAAAAAGGCCGATGTTATCATTTATGATTATTTAGTAAATATCGAACTTCTCAAAGCGGCAAAACCCGATATTGAAATGATCTATGTAGGTAAGCAGGGTGGCGCGCATACTATGGAGCAGGATGACATCAATCAACTTCTGGTGAAAAAGGCAAAGGAAGATAAAATTGTAACACGATTAAAGGGTGGCGACCCATACATCTTCGGGCGCGGCGGAGAAGAGGCCATCGTGCTCCGCGAGAATAATGTGCCGTTTGAAGTGGTGCCCGGCATTACAGCGGCCATTGCAACGCCAAACTATGCAGGAATTCCTGTTACCCATCGTGACTTCACATCCACCTTTGGGTTAATTACCGGACACGAAGACCCCACAAAAAATGAAAGCTCTATTGATTGGGCAAAAATCAGCACAGGCATTGGTACGATCGCCTTTTACATGGGCATTAAGAACCTTCCCCATATTACAGAACAACTCATGAAACACGGCCGTTCCAAGGATACCCCGGTTGCCGTAATACGGTGGGGAACTACCCCTCAGCAAAAGACGGTAACAGGAACACTGGATACCATCGTGGAGAAAACAAAAGATATTAAACCGCCGGCAATTACCATTGTGGGTGAAGTGGTAAAATTACGGGACCAACTCAACTGGTTTGAAACCAAACCTTTGTTTGGAAAAACGATTGTCGTTACGCGCTCAAGGGAACAGGCCAGTGAATTTGCAGATCAATTGCATGAATCTGGGGCACATGTTATTGAATTTCCCACCATTGAGATTACAAAACCGGATTCCATAAAACCCCTTGATGAAGCTATAAAGAATATTAATGGTTATCATTGGCTTGTCTTTACCAGCATTAATGGCGTTGATGCCTTTTTCCAAAGATTGTTCGAACTCGGAAAGGATATCCGTGACTTGAAAGGTATAAAACTCTGCGCTATTGGCCCGGCCACAGAGGAGGGTATTCGGCGGTATCACCTCCAGGTTAACTGCAGACCACCCAAATTTGTCGCTGAATCTGTTGTTGAAGAGTTAAAGAAGGTGACATCCATAAAAGGCGAGAGATTCCTGTTGCCCAGGGCTGATATTGCCAGAAGCTTCCTGCCGGAAGAACTCCAGAAATTAGGGGGAGAAGTGACAGACCTGGTAGCGTACAAAACGGTTATGGCACAACCTAAGGATATCAACCTCCTTGATAAAATGAAAAAAGGGGAAATTCATATGGTGACCTTTACCAGTTCATCGACCGTAAGAAATTTTCTCCAGATTATCGGTGAAAAAGACGTTGCTGCGTTGAATAAATACGTCCAATTCGTCAGTATT